>NZ_JAAGNZ010000005.1 GCF_010747415.1 Spirosoma agri
GTTATTACTAATGCAAATCAAAAAGCTGCTTACTATCGTTGATAAGCAGCTTTTTGATTTTTAGTTGAGGTCGAAGCCTTTTTCACGAAGCCTGTTCTCTCAATTCGAAAGTTTTACAGCAGTTCATCACTTAGATAATTGAAATTTAAGCCGCCAAATGTACCGGAACTCATGAAGAGAAATAGATCGGCAGTGTCGCGGAGTTGCAGTATGTAATCCTGTAGCTTACCTTTTTCCGTAAAAACGTGCAGATTGGCGTACGAAAACGCATCGATGACATCTTGCGAAGAGATTGGGGCAGTCGAATCCAAATAGTGTCCAGTGTGTGTATCAAAATAAACGATGGCTTGATCAGCTGACTTCAGGGTATTTTGGTACTCACTAAGAAACGTTTTTGTTAAGCTGCTCAGTGTATGGAGTTCAACAATGGCCATCAATCGCTGGCCTGGATATTGTCTCTTTACTGCTTCTGTGGATGCTTCAACCTTAGCTGGGGAGTGCGCAAAGTCACGAAAGATAAGTCGGCTTTTTAGGCCGGGAAGCGTCTTCTGGGCTATCTTTTCTAAGCGCAATGCGACTGGTTTGAAGGATCGGATCGCAGCATAGAATTGTTCTTCCGTAATACCAATACGATCGCAGACGGTCATTGCGCCAGCAATATTTTTCATGTTATACTCGCCAAACAGTAACGTAGCTATCTTGGCCCCTTGCTTGGTAAGCAAATAAGTTTGTCCATTAACGATTTCGTTAGGATGAGCCTCATACGGTATTTTAGTAATATCCGGACGCTCCTTCTGACCAATCACATCCAGCATATCATCTGATTCATCGAAAGCTAAAATACCCGCTTTAGGCATGGCCTCCGCCAGTGACTCAAATTGATCAACGTAGTTTTCCCAAGTAGAATAGATATTGACGTGATCCCAGGCAATACCACTAATCAAGGCGATATGCGGTTGGTAATGCAGGAATTTTGGCCGGGAATCAATTGGCGATGATGCATATTCATCACCCTCGATAATAATGATTGGTGCGTCTGTTGTGAGCTTGGCCATCGTGTCAAAGCCACTAATCTCTTCTCCAATCAAGTAATCAAATGCGCGATTGTGGTATTTTAAGACGTGTAGAATAATTGACGTAATAGTCGTTTTACCGTGACTACCCGCAATGACTACGCGTTGTTTCTGCTGGCTTTGCTGATAAAGAAATTCAGGATAAGAATAGATCGTCAAGCCTAGTTTCTGAGCTTCGAGTAATTCTGGGTTGTCTTCGCGGGCGTGCATTCCGAGAATAACAGCGTGTAAATCGGCATGGACTTTTTCCGGAAACCAACCCATTTCATCTGGAAGCAGACCATGTTGCTGTAAGCGCGTGCGGGAAGGCTCATAGATTTCGTCGTCGGATCCAGTAATCAGATAACCTTGCTGCTGAAGGGCTAAAGCGAGGTTGTGCATGGCACTACCGCCAATCGAAATAAAGTGGATGGTCTGAGGCATTCGTAATAAAGTCAATGTAGAGAAGCAAAAGTAGAGCTTATTTTGGTTCGCCGAAAGACCGTACGTTTGTGGCACAGATTACAGTATGTCGTCACTATTAAATTTCGATACTAACCGAATCAAACCCACTGCTTTTTCGTTGACTAACTTGCGAATAGACGATACTTGGAAAGACCGATTTTCGTATCCAAATTCGCGCCTGTTTGTTAGACCCACAAGCCCCATTTTATGCGTCGAATATAGGGATGAAGACTTACTATGACCTGATTGACCAGACATTCGAGTTTCCAACACGGGAATTCAATGTAGAGAATAACGAACTGATGTTCAACAATGTACCACTGATGGACATTGTGAAGCAGTATGGAACACCCCTGAAATTGACGTATTTACCGAAGATTACGGAGCATATCGAACATGCAAAACTGCTGTTCCGAAATGCGATGAAGCGGTACAATTACAAGGGAAATTACACCTATTGCTATTGTACGAAGTCATCCCATTTTCGCTTTGTGCTCGAAGAGGCACTAAAAAATAATATCCACCTCGAGACATCATCGGCTTATGATATTCCTATTCTTCGGGAACTACATAAGACGGGCAAAATATCGAAGAATACCTACGTCATCTGCAACGGTTATAAACGGCCTTTGTACACCCAATACATTAGCGAACTTATCAACGATGGGTTTGTAAATTGTATTCCGGTGCTTGATAACCTTAAGGAGATTGAGGCTTATGAGAACTCAATAACAGCCGAAACGGTCAATTTTGGCATTCGGATTGCCACGGATGAGGAACCAAATTTTGCCTTTTATACCTCTCGCTTAGGTATTCGCTATAGTGATGTTAATGAACTGTATCGCAACAAAATTCAGTCAAATGAGCGATTTAAGCTCAAAATGCTGCATTTCTTCATTAATACAGGTATCAAGGACAGCGCCTATTACTGGAGTGAGCTAAGCCGGTTCATGTATAAGTACTGCGAACTGCGGAAAATATGCCCGGATCTCGATTCGATCGATATTGGGGGTGGTATGCCAATTCAGACATCGTTCCAGTTTACCTATGATTACCAGGCTATGATCGATCAGATTGTAGAAAGTATTCAGTGGATTTGTAACAAGAACAATGTGCCGGTACCGCATATTTTCACCGAATTCGGTTCGTATACGGTGGGTGAGAGTGGAGCGGTTATTTATAAAGTGATTGATCAGAAGTTGCAGAATGATAAAGAGCTTTGGTATATGATCGATGGCTCGTTCATTACGCAACTGCCCGATTCGTGGGGTTTGGGTCAGAAATACATCATGCTGTCGGTTAACAACTGGGACAATCCGTACCAGAAAGTAAACTTGGGTGGTTTGACCTGCGATTCACATGACTTCTATAACACAGAAGCACATAGCGCGGATCTGTACCTGCCTATTTTTGATCAGGAGTCTGAAGATCAGTACATTGGACTCTTTCATACCGGTGCCTATCAGGAGTCGCTGGGTGGATATGGCGGTATTCAGCATTGCCTGATTCCTGCTCCCCAGCATGTCATTATTGACAAAGATGAAGAGGGTAATCTGCGGACACGGCTGTTTGCACCAGAGCAAAACAGCGAGGTAATGCTTAAGATTTTGGGGTATGGGGATGCAGAGCCCGGTATGACAGAACTGGAAGCGACCGAAGCTGCTGAGGAACGGGAGGAAGAGGCTGAGCTTCTGAAAGAAGAAAACTAATAACTTCTTGACTGAGCCGACTTCTCACAAAAGGAGTTGGCTCAGTCAAGAAGTCACCGAATGATAAAACTATTAAACGAGTGTATGATTTTAGGTCGTATATTCGTTTAACAGTCTGAAGTTGAACGCAAAACGGAGCGATATTTCATGAAAAAATTACTGATTTTAGGCGCTGTTCTGGCAACTACATCACTTGGATCATGTGCCCGCAAGGCAAATTGCCCGGCCTATGGTAGTGTGCAGAAACCTGTATCGGCCCAAGTGAGAGTATAAGAGTAATGAACTTACCGAGCGAAAAACCTCTGAACCTGCAACGTTTAGAGGTTTTTCGTTTAGGCGTAGCTCAGAACGAAACGCGATGCCTCCAGTAAGTTAGGGGCGAAACCATCGCACTCATCAGAGAGTTGGGGATCATGAGCAATGCGCACCGTGCGTACACCAACCCGTTTGCCCGCCTGCATATCCCGCAGCGCATCGCCAATCATCCAGGATTCGTCAGGCAAGATATCGTACTTAGCCATCGCCTTTTCAAGCATCAGCGAGCCTGGCTTACGGGTAAGTGATTCAGTATCGTAATTGGGGTGATGGGGACAATAATAAATGTCATCAATAAGCCGTCCACACTGATCCTGTAGGTAATTGTAACACGTCATTACATCATCCCGAGTATACAGTCCTCTGGCAATACCCGCCTGATTGGTAATGACAATAAGCAAATAACCTGCATTTTTCAGCAATCGCAGTGCTTCCGGTACGCCTTCGGGTATGATGAAATCCTCGATCCGATAAACGTAATCGGTTCGGTCTTCATTTAAAACGCCATCTCTATCCAGAAAAACGCACTTATTCATCAATGATGGAATTCTGTTGTAAAACGCAATAATACAAATATTCTGCAAAATAATTGCATTATTGCTTTAAAGTGTTTGTGAAGTTTTCTAAATGAAAACAAAATGGGTTAGGTAACTCATCAATTGGTGCGTCAGAAACAAAATAGCAGTGAACTGATCACGTCTCTAACCATACCAGTTGATGAGTTACTCGTGCCGCAATTAAGCACCTAGGTCGCTAAGCCGCTGCGTTAACGCCTGAATCTTAGCCTCAGCATCAGCAAGTTTCTGACGTTCACGGTCAACGACATCAGGTTTCGCATTGGCTACGAATTTCTCATTGGAGAGTTTCTTAAGCGTTGCATCCCGGAAACCGATATTGTACTCCAGTTCCTTTTGGGTGTTAGCGACTTCCTGTTCGATGTCAATTTCTCCGGCTATATCGACGAAGAATTCATCGCCTTTGATCAGGAATGATAAGCCATTGGCCTTTTCGCTAACGTAACGGATCGTTGATACATTGGCCATTTTCTGCACCAGCGGTTCCAGAACATGGAATCGTTCGGGTGTGGTGGTCTTAATGGCTACCGGCAACTCGGTCTTAGGCGAAATTTGTTTAGCATTCCGGATATTGCGAATATTCGTAATGATGTCGAACAGCGTGTCAAAATCCGCTAATATCTGATTGTCAACCGTGCCCGTTTTGGGAAACGAAGCGATGCAAATGCTGTCACCGGTCTGACGCTCACGAATTTCCTGCCAGATTTCTTCGGTGATAAAAGGCATGAATGGATGGGCTAGGCACATCAGTCGCTCGAAGAAATTGATGGTTGCATCGTAAGTGGCGCAATCGATCGGTTGTTCAAAGCCGGGTTTGATCAGTTCGAGGTATTGCGAACAGAAATCGTCCCAAATCAGCTTGTAGATAGCCTGTAGCGCATCCGAAATCCGGAATTTGCTGAAATGATCTTCTATCTCGATTAACGTGGTATTCAATTTCGACTCAAACCAGCGAATGGGCAGTGAGGAATCAGCGGATGCCGTATCGACAACCGTCCAGCCTTTCACCAACCGGAATGCGTTCCAGATCTTGTTGCTGAAGTTACGGCCCTGTTCAACTAATTTCTCATCGAACAGCAGGTCATTTCCGGCTGCCGAACTAAAGAGCATCCCCGTCCGGACACCATCGGCACCGTACTGGTCGATGAGGTCGAGTGGGTCGGGTGAGTTGCCCAACTGCTTCGACATTTTCCGGCCCTGCTTATCGCGCACCATACCCGTAAAATAAACGTCCTTGAATGGGCGCTCATCCTTATACTCGTATCCGGCAATGATCATCCGGGCAACCCAGAAGAAAATAATGTCGAAGCCCGTAACGAGCGTGTTTGTCGGGTAATAGTAATCGAGATCCTGTGGGCCAGCCTTCGGATCATCGGGATTACCCGACGGTCTAAAAACGGACATGGGCCACAGCCACGACGAGAACCACGTATCCAGAACGTCTTCGTCCTGCGTTAGATCGGCTTCCGTCATGGCAAAAAGCAGTTTTTCGTGCTGCACTTTTTCCAGGGCTTCGTGCTTATTCTTGGCCACGATGACGGTACCATCCTGCATGTAAAAAGCGGGTATCCGCTGGCCCCACCACAACTGGCGGCTGATGCACCAGTCGTGCGGATTTTCCATCCAGGAACGATACATGTTCTTGTATTTCGACGGATGAAGTTGAACCGTGTCGTTCATCACATTCTCGAACGCTGGTTTCGAGAGTTCGTCCATTTTGAGGAACCACTGCAACGACAGCTTTGGCTCAATGACGGCATTGGTCCGTTCCGAGAAGCCAACATTTGATTTATACTCTTCGGCTTTCACCAGATTACCCGATTCTTCGAGCAACTTGATGATCGCTTTTCGAGCTGCAAACCGGTCCTGACCTACCAGAATCTGCGCTTTCTCGTTCAGTGTTCCGTTATCGTTCAGAATGTCCAGAACCGGTAGGTTGTGTTTGATACCCAGCGAATAATCGTTCGGGTCATGAGCAGGCGTCACTTTCAGACCACCCGTTCCAAAGTCCATCGTTACGTACTCGTCCGTGATGATGGGAATTTCGCGGTTAATGAGCGGAATGATCGCCTTCTTACCGTGTAAATGCTTGTACCGCTCGTCGTTAGGATTGACCGCAATGGCCGCATCCGCCATGATTGTTTCTGGTCGAACCGTAGCGATAATAATAGAATCCTGCCCTGCGGTACCGGCTATGTCATAACGGACGTAAACCAGTTTCTGCTGAACTTCTTTGGTGATAACTTCTTCGTCTGAAACCGCCGTTAGTCCCTGCGGGTCCCAGTTGACCATTCGGACACCCCGATAGATCTTACCTTTGTTATAGAGGTCAACAAACGTATCGATAACCGATTCGTAAAGAGCCGGCTCCATCGTAAAGCGCGTACGGTCCCAATCGCAGGACGCACCCAGTTTACGAAGTTGCTGAAGAATGATACCACCATATTTATGCGTCCACTCCCAGGCATACTCCATAAACTGGTCACGGGTAAGGTCTTGCTTGCTGATGCCCCGTTCTTTCAGCATAGTAACGACTTTGGTTTCCGTGGCAATACTGGCGTGATCGGTTCCGGGGACCCAGCAGGCGTTCTTGCCTTCCATGCGAGCCTTCCGGATCAGCACATCCTGAATCGTGTTGTTGAGCATGTGGCCCATGTGCAACACACCCGTGACATTCGGGGGGGGAATAACGATGGTATACGGTTCCCGGTCGTCGGGGGTAGATTTAAAAAATTGGTTATCAAGCCAGTATTGATACCATTTCTCCTCAATTTCCTGGGGGGTGTATGTTTTTGAAATCATAAAGCAGTCGGGACCGGATCGCTTTTCTACCAAATGATGAATCAGTGCGTAGTAGAAAAAGAGCGGTGTTTTCGATAGAAAAGCAAAATTAGCTAAATTGGATAGGGCGTAAAAACGAAAGGTTGTCTTTCGCAGTTTTAGCGTTACACTTCATGACTCACGTATGGAATTCGGGAAGATACATAACCTAGATGCTGTAAACCTAACCTTACCACCAGGGCCAGCCTTCAACGGGCGTATCTGGGCGAGTGTTGAGCCAACTAACCGGCCTAAAGTATTTATTGGTGGACCTATATGGGCCAACAAAGACTATGTTGGTAAGGTTTATCCATCCCACGCGAAAGAGCGGGATTTTCTGCATTATTACACCCGGCAGTTCAATACCATCGAGCTAAATCTGACCCACTACCAGATTCCGACGATGGGCATGATCGAAAAATGGAAAGCGGAAGCAACGGAAAACTTTACCTATTGCCCTAAATTTCCCCAGATCATCAGCCATGAGCGGCAGCTGTTGGCCACGGAGGGACAAACTGAAGAGTTTGTGAATGCCGTGCTGGCACTGGAAGAGTACCTGGGTATGACGTTTCTACAGCTACCTCCGTTCTTCGGTCCTGACAAATGGCCCATACTGGAGGCCTATCTGAAAAGCTTGCCTGATGAGCTGGATGTGGCCGTGGAATTTCGTCATCCCGACTGGTTCAGCAAGGCATCGGTATGGCAGCAGACACTCGAACGGCTTTACGCGCTACGTCGGCACGTCGTCATCACGGACGTGGCCGGTCGACGTGATGTACTGCACATGGGCTTGAGCAGTCCCGTTCTGACGCTCCGGTTCATTGCCAACGAGGGCCATGCGACGGATTACATGCGCACCGATGCCTGGATACAGCGACTAAAAACGTGGTTCGACAAAGGGCTGCAAACGGCTTATCTATTCATCCACGGCGGTAGTGAAAACGATACCGCACCCGAATTGATCCTGTACTGGATTCGGGAATTGAATACCCACTGTGGCCTCAATCTGCGCGAGCCTGTCCTTCAGCCTAAGGTCGTGCAGGGGAGTTTGTTTTGATTTGCCAGACCGGCTATTTACCTTTGCCCTATGCGTTTAGCAAGCACAATTCATCGGTATCATCATTCTGGGCGGTAACGCAGCAGAACGAGACGCTCGTGTTTGTGCTATCGGAAAGTCAATTCTGATCACCACAAGATACAAAGCCCGGTTCTGCCAAGGAGTCGGGCTTTTTTATGTATGAAAACTGTCATTATCAAATACAACGCCGGCAACGTGCAATCCGTGATGTATGCGCTGGAACGGCTGGGGACCAGCTACCTGCTGACGGACGATGAGGCCGAAATTCGATCGGCTGATAAAGTCATCTTCCCCGGTGTTGGAGAGGCTAGCACGGCAATGGCTTATCTGCGCGAACGGAGATTGGACAAACTCATTCCGTCGCTGAAACAGCCCGTATTAGGAACCTGCGTCGGTATGCAGCTTATGTGTCGCTATTCGGAAGAAAACGATACGACCTGCATGGGGATTTTCGATATTGACGTTCGGCGGTTTCCGTCCAGTCATCAAGCAGGGGAACCTCGTTTAAAAGTGCCACATACGGGCTGGAACAGCATTCATACTTTACAAGGACCGCTGACGAACGGGTTGTCGGAGAACGCTTATGTCTACTTCGTGCACAGTTATGCGGCTGATGTTTGCCCGGAAACAACCGCCGTTTGTGATTATGTACGGCCATTCAGTGCTATGCTGCATCGGGATAATTTCTACGCAGCTCAGTTTCACGCCGAAATTAGTGGCGACGTTGGTCAGCGGATACTGGAGAATTTCTTAAAACTGTAGTGTGGGTTTTTACCCGCATAAAGCGTACCTAATAAGCGGGTTTCTATCCGCACTATCTATGTATATCATTCCTGCTATAGACCTGATTGATGGTAAAGCCGTCCGGCTGACTCAGGGCGACTACAATCAGAAAAAAGAATACAACGCCCGCCCGCTCGAGGTAGCTCAACAGTTTGAAGATGCTGGGTTGACCCGTCTTCATCTGGTTGATCTTGATGGTGCGAAGGAGAAACGGGTTATAAACTGGAACGTGTTGGAGCAGATTGCGTCTAAAACCCGACTACACATCGATTTTGGGGGTGGTGTTCAATCCGACGACGATCTGCGCGTTGTGTTCGAATGTGGTGCCAAACAGGTTACGGGGGGCAGTATTGCCGTAAAAAACCCTGATGTGATGGAACGCTGGCTATCGCGGCATGGTGCCGATAAGATCATTCTCGGGGCTGATGCGAAAAATGAGAAGATTGCCGTTAGTGGCTGGGAAGAATCGACGGAAGTATGGGTGTATGATTTCGTGCAAAAGTGGGTTGAAAAGGGAGCCAGCTATGTGATTAGTACGGATGTGGCGAAAGACGGGTTGCTACAGGGCCCATCGTTTGAACTCTACCGGAATCTACAGGATCAGTTCCCTACGTTGCATGTGATCGCCAGCGGAGGAGTCAGCAATATGGCCGACATCGAAACGCTAGCCGATATGGGCCTGTTCGGCGTTATTGTCGGCAAAGCGATCTACGAAGGGCGGGTTACGCTGAAAGAATTAACTAAAATGTCAATGCAGTAGATCACTCGCTCGATGATGCGGCTAGCTCTTCTAGTATTCGTTTTTGTCTATTTCTTCATGCTAATGCAGGTAATCGCAGCTGACTCGATGGACTCTACGAGAAAAGAACGTCGTCAAGCGTTAGCTGGTAAAATGCGGATAAGAGAGCCAATCTTAAGGGAAGGAGAGTACGAAGTGCGCATCTGGAACAGATGTGAGTTATGCTACGGAGAGGCTCATGTACTATACAGATTGATTAAACGGAAAGAAACATTCACCGTCTCTAAGTACACCATTCGATGGAACAAGTATGAATTCGAGCAGGCAAAGAAGTTTAAGCCACCAAGACCCGCTACGATAGCACTCTGGAATAAACTCACCGAACAGAATATTTTAATTTTGCCCGATGAGTTCGTAATTCATGATCAACTGTTTCCAAAACCTGGGAAAGATTCAACCTGGAATGTAATCGAAGCCGACGGGACGGTTAGCGTGAAGGCCAAAATCCGAAGAGAAAGTTGGATGCTTATAGGTGATGGGGAAAGCTATTATTTTCAGGTCTTTAGTAAAGACAACTATCACGACTACGGATACAGCAATCCACTGGGATATATGAAGGGAAAGCCCGAGATCGCTGAATTGAAGAATGTCGTCTCGATACTAAATGAGTTGTCCGACGTTTTCCAGTTTGCTAAATGAACCCGCGCATGATGATTTATGAATACACCATCAGCGACGATAAAACAAAGCTCGATCTGGCGGTCATTCACCGTTTCCTGAGCCAGGAAGCGTATTGGTGTCCGAACATTCCGGTTGACATTGTCCAGCGTTCCATCGAAAATTCGCTTTGCTTCGGTGTGTATCTGGGTGAGGAGCAGGTTGGCTTTGCCCGCGTTGTATCTGATCTGGCGACGTTTGGCTATCTGGCCGACGTGTTCATCTTGCCCGCGCATCGGGGCAGGGGTTTGTCGAAAAAACTGGTGGCATTCATTCTGGCCTATCCCACGCTACAAGGCCTGCGCCGGATGTTGCTGGTTACGCGCGACGCTCACGGATTATATGAGCAGTTTGGTTTTCAGCCAATCGACAATCCCGAGAATACATTATTCATTAAACTGATTACCAGTTACTAATGCTTACAAAACGCATCATTCCATGCCTTGACATCAAGGACGGACGAACCGTAAAAGGTACCAATTTTGTCAACCTGCGCGATGCAGGCGATCCGGTATCGTTAGCGGCTATTTATGCCGAACAGGGAGCCGATGAACTGGTCTTTCTGGATATTACCGCTACCGTCGATGGTCGAAAAACGCTGATCGATCTCGTGCGCAATGTGGCACATACGATCAATATTCCGTTTACCGTTGGAGGGGGAATCTCATCGGTAGCTGATGTGTCAGCGCTGCTCAATGCAGGAGCCGATAAAATTTCGATCAATTCCTCCGCTGTTCGTAATCCTGAGTTGGTCAACGAACTGGCGCTGGAGTTTGGCAGTCAGTGCATCGTCGTAGCGATTGACACGAGATACGTGGGTACTGAACACATTGTTCACACGCACGGCGGGCGTAAACCGACGGAACTGCGCACGATTGCATGGGCCAAAGAAGTTGAGGACAGGGGAGCGGGCGAACTGCTGCTCACGTCGATGGATACCGATGGAACGAAGGCTGGCTTCGCACTTGAACTAACCGCCCAGATTTCGGGCGTAGCCAACATTCCGGTTATTGCATCGGGTGGTGCCGGTTCGATGGATCACTTTGTCGATGTATTTACCAGCGGCAAAGCCGATGCGGGCCTGGCTGCCAGTATTTTTCACTTTAAGGAGATTGAAATCCCGGCTCTAAAAGAATACCTGAGAACCAAAGGAATTGAGATGCGTTTGTGACGAGCCAAACAGCGTAGCAGGAGCCACCCCATTTGGCTCGAATTGATCAGAACTTGAATCCTAAATCCAGGGCAACAACCCGGTTTTTGGAAACCAGTTGACTGCCACGGGCTACGTTGATCAAACCGCGCTGGTAACTCAGCCCGATGTTGAACGCGTTATTCTGATTGATCTTGTATTGTACTCCTGTTCCAAGTAGCAGTTCGACGTCACCGTACCCATACTGACGGCGATCGCCCCCGCTCTCGGCCAGATAGAGTCCATTACGAGCCGGGTCAAGTGCTTTTTCGGCTAATTTCACGCTCACCAACCCACCGGTTTGGAGATACAGCCGCATGTTAGGGGCAATGTTGTTGGCGAACAATTTTACCGTCAGGGGCACTTGTAAATACTGAAGGTTGTACGTAGACTCTTTTTCCGGAGCGCCGGGATTCCAGACGGCCTGCCCAAACGACCCCGGCATCTGAAAGCCCGACCGCTTGATCGTATACCAGAGACCAGTGCTGAACGCGTATCGATTCTTGAAGAAAAAATAATCCAGCGAGGGGCCAACGCTCATGCGAACACCGGCTCCATTTGTCCGAAAACCCGTATAGCTTCCCGTGCCCTCAGCCGTGTTAAGGTCAAGCGAGGGCGCAAACCGAATGCTCATTTCGATCAGGTGAGTAGGCCACGCATAATCCGGGCCCGATCCGTAGCCGTTGTTTTCCTCCGACTCCCTGGTGCGCTGTTGCTGCTTCTTTCGCTTTCCCTTGCGATCGTCGTCATAATCACGGCGGTTCTGATCCTGTCCGTCATAATTATCACCCAATATTTTTCGGAATCGCTTCTCCGTTACGTTCGATTCCTTCGTTCTCAATCGGTAGAGCGCGGGCGATGTGGACTGTGCCCAGCTGCTGACAGCAGCCAGCACAACCAAAATCAAACCTAACCCTGCAACTTTTTTCATAATTTTGCACGTTTTCAATATAGAAAACCAGTGAGTTTCATGCGACTAAGTACAGCCCTTGCGGGGCTTTTTTGTCTGTTTTTGATGGCTTCGTGTACAAAAACCGAAGACATTACGCTTATCCGATTGGACCAGCAACTTTTTTCGGCTACGTCTGCTGACGGTGTTCGGTCGTTTCTGAATAAGAACCCCTCAGTAGCTCAATTGTACTTTAACGCGAACGGAGCCGGAAATGATACAGCACTCGTCCGGGAATTGACCAACCGGGTCAATAATCCGGCGTTGAATGAATTACACAAGCAGGTCGAAGCCGAGTTTGGCGACATGGCCGACCTGAGAAAACAACTGGCCGAAGCCTTTGCGAACATCAAAAAAGACTTTCCTGACTTTCGCTCACCCAAAATTGCTACCCTCGTAACTGGCTTTGCTGGTCCCGATCTGGTCGTTACCGATAGTCTCATCGTTATCGGACTGGACTATTTTGCCGGTCCTAATGCCAAATACCGACCGCGCGGTCCTGAATTTCCGCAGTACATCTTGCGCCGGTACCAGAAAGAGTACATTGCCCCGGCTATCGTTTTCGCCATATCGGACAACTACAATGCCACCACCCGATCCGATCAGACAATGCTGGCCGATATGATTTATTACGGTAAAGGCTATGTATTTACGAAGACGATGCTGCCCGATAGCAACGGCGAACCGTTTCCCGACAGCCTGATTATCGGATACTCAGACAAGCAACTGACCGAAACGTTTAACGCGCAGGATCTCGTTTGGGGTCATTTTATTGATAACCAGTTGTTATACCAGACTAATCCAGCGATAAAACAGCGATATTTGAACGAACGACCCTTTACCGCCGAAATAGGGAAGGGTTGCCCCGGTGCTATCGGTCGTTGGCTGGGCTGGCGAATTGTAGGACGCTACCAGGATAAACATACCAGCGTTGGCATTGCCGAGTTGATGCGCAACGCCGATGCCCGGCAAATTTTTGAACAATCGGGCTATAAGGGACAGAAGGACGATTGAGTATATGCATTGGTACAGTGTCAGCATGATACTACTTTTAACCAATTAACGACAACGCATACAGCGAGTTCATCGACAAGAACCAGTAAAAATGGCAAAACGAGGAGGGAATTTTGGCGAGGAAGCCGGTCCGGAAGACAAGAAGAAGTTGAACCGGGAAGGGGTCAAAAAGGCGATGAGCATATTCCGGTTTATAAAGCCGTATCGCATCAAGTACATTATCGGCTTTATCTTTCTGATCCTGTCTACCGGCACGACGATGAGTTTTGGTCTGCTCATCGGGCAGATTACGAGTGTAATACAGGGAAAATCGGCGTTCACGCTAAACCAGGTGACCCTGTTTTTTGTGGGCGTGCTGGTGGCGCAGGCTATTTTTTCCTTTTTTCGGATTTACTTTTTTTCGCAGGTCAGCGAGCGGGCCATGGCCGATGTACGCCGGGCTACGTATAGCAAAATCATTACGTTGCCCATTCCGTTTTTTGAAAAACGGCGCGTCGGCGAATTGACCAGTCGGATTTCAGCCGACGTTTCGCAGCTACAGGACGTACTAACCCTGACTCTGGCCGAACTCTTTCGGCAGGTGGCTACGCTGACTATCGGTACCGCCATTATCTTTTACGTTTCCTGGAAGCTGACGCTGTTTATGCTGGCTACGTTTCCGGTGATCATCGTAGCGGCAATGGTCTTCGGGCGCTTCATCCGCAAACTGTCCAAGCAGGCGCAGGATCTGCTGGCTCAGGCCAACGTGGTCGTTGAAGAGACGCTGCAATCCGTGAATATTGTCAAAGCGTTTACCAACGAAAAAGTAGAGATCAACCGCTACGGAACGGCCTTGAACCTGGTGGTGAACACGGCGCTTCGGTCGGCCAAGTTCCGGGGTGTGTTCGTTTCCTTTATCATTTTTGCGCTCTTCGGGGGCATCATCGGCGTAGTCTGGTACGGTGGGTCGCTGGTAATGGCCAACGAGATGCCCTTTGCCGACCTGCTGACATTTATCGTTTATACCACATTCATTGGCGGTTCGGTAGCGGGCATGGGTGATTTATACGCCCAGTTGCAGCGAACGATTGGTGCGTCGGAACGCATCCTCGAAATTCTGGAAGAACCTTCGGAAGTAGACGCCGACGAAGTGTTACCGCTTTTTGTACCGGTACAGGGTCATGTGCAGTTCAACGACGTTTACTTCTCATACCCTTCACGACCCGACGTGCCGGTATTAAAGGGAATCTCACTCGACGTAGCCGCCGGTCGTAAAATAGCGCTGGTTGGTAAAAGTGGCGCGGGTAAATCGACCATTGTGCAGTTGTTGATGCGCTATTACCGCACGACGACCGGCCAGATTACGGTAGATAATCGTGACCTGTCTAATTTTAACATCACGGAACTCCGGAAAAATATCGCCGTTGTGCCGCAGGAAGTGATGTTGTTCGGGGGTACTATCCTGGAGAATATTCAATATGGTAAGCCGGGCGCATCGGAAGCTGAGGTGCGTGAAGCGGCCCGTAAGGCCAATGCGCTTCAGTTTGTTGATTCATTTCCCGAAGGCTTTCAAACTATTGTGGGCGAACGGGGGGTTAAATTATCGGGTGGCCAGCGGCAGCGAATCGCCATTGCCCGTGCCATTTTGAAAGATCCGGCCATTCTGATTCTCGATGAAGCCACCAGTTCGCTCGACGCCGAATCCGAGAAATTGGTGCAGGAAGCATTAGATGAATTGATGCAAAATCGGACAACGATCATTATTGCGCACCGGTTGGCTACCATTCGTAAAGTAGATCGTATTTATGTTATTCGGGAAGGGCAGATTGCCGAAGCAGGTACCCACGACGAGCTAGCCAGCCAGGAAGATGGCATCTACGCAAATCTGGTTAAATTGCAGTTTGAAACGATCGAATAACCGATTGTTGTTCATAGTTTAATGACTGTAAACAACACACAAGCCTAAACTACCAACATGACATCGGCTGCTAAAACCTTGAAAGACTTTAACCTCCGGCACACCAATGGCCGCGAGGAAGTGCTGGATTTGTTTCTTAATGCTGGTCATGCGCTGGCGCACAACGACGTCGAACACGGACTTGGTCCAGACCACGATCGCGTAACGATTTACCGAACGCTCCGGACATTTCTGGATAAAGGACTACTGCATAAGGTGCTCGATGATGAGGGCGGGACAAAGTATGCGCTTTGCCGCGAGACGTGCGCGCAGGGCCACCACCACCACGACCACGTTCATTTCAAATGCGACAATTGTGGGCAGACTACTTGTCTGGATCAGGTACATATTCCGTCCATTGCACTGCCGCAAGGCTACGATCGGAAAGAGATGAACTTGCTGATCCAGGGCACCTGTATGGACTGTAATAAGTAGTGAATAGCCGACGTTCGTAGCGCAGACAGACACGAACCAGAACGGAAAAACAGATACCCTCGCCGTCGGCAGTGGAGACACTGCCGATTTTTTTGTAGCACCAACATGACCACCGAAACTACGTTCCAGGAACGTCAGCACCAATTTACTGACGCTGAAAAAGCGGCTCACCAGCGACATAATCAACTAGCGTTCTGGCGTCTCATCTGGTTCATAGCCAGTGTTGCCGCTGTTTGGTTACTCATTCGAATCGATCAGCAACTAGGGGCTGTGCTAGCGTTAGTGGTCGGCCTGGCGGGGTTTCTGTTTCTGCTAAAAAAACATCAGGCGATTCGCCATCTACGGGATCAAAATCACCACCTAGCTTTTATCAATCAGGATGAAGCTGCCCGGCTTAAACGGAACTACCTGCGTCCGGAAACCGGTGAGCAGTATGCAAACCCTACCCATGCCTACACAGGTGATCTGGATGTCTTTGGTAAACACTCGCTCTTCCGGCTGTTGAACCGGACGCATACGCATGAAGGCCAGCGGCAATTAGCAGCCTGGCTTCAGGCGGCTGCCGGACCCGATACGGTTGGGCTGCGTCAACAGGCGGCTGCCGAACTGAAATCGAACATTGACTGGCGGCAACAGTTTGAAGCCTTGGCCTATCTGGAAGAGACAATTACCCGTTCGCCCGATGCGCTCGTGAAGTGGGCAACCGCCGAAGTGTCGCCATTACCGGGTTATCTCAATGTCGTACGGTTTGCGTTTCCGGCTGTCACGCTGGGATTATTTGTTGCCTGGCTGACCGGTTATGTGCCCGGCGCGTTTGTGTTGCTGGCACTATTTGTTCAGGGAATCGTACTCAGCCAGACGTCAGCTCGTGCCAAAGATGTGAGTGAGCAGACGGTTGAGATCTCAACGGCCCTTCGTGCATTCCGTGCCTTATTCCAACAGGCCGAACACGTGACTGGTGAAGCTGCGCGGCTGCGAGCGATCAGAGAGGCATTGACGTCGACGGATAAGGGGGCCTCTGAAGCGATCGGGCATTTATCACAATTAACGGAAGGCTTGAATTATCGGCGTAATCCTTATTTCTACCTTCTTTTCGGGATTGCTACGTTATGGGATGTGCATTACCTGTTCCGGCTGGAGCGTTGGCGTAATGAACACGGTCCGCACCTTGGCCGCTGGTTCGATGCACTGGGTGAACTCGAAGCCCTGAATAGTCTGGCTGGTTTTGCCTACGCACATCCGACTTACACAACGCCATCCATCGTTGAGGGGCAGCTTACGCTGGCTATCGAGTCGGCAGCTCACCCTTTGTTGGCGCCGGATCGAAGCATCGCCAATTCACTTACGCTGACTGGTAACGGGCAAACCATATTGATCACCGGCTCCAATATGTCGGGTAAGAGTACCTTTCTGCGTACGGTCGGTGCCAATGTCGTGCTGGCGCTGGCGGGTGCCGTTGTGAGTGCCGACGGCTTTGCCTGCTCGCCCGTACGCGTGTTTACGAGTATGCGTACACATGATTCACTAGAAGAAAGTACATCGTCGTTCTACGCTGAATTAAAGCGTCTTCAGACGCTGATCACACTGTCGAAACAACCGACGACTGCTACCCAGAAACAGATGCCAATGCTGTATTTTCTGGATGAAATTCTGAAAGGCACAAATTCCGCTGACCGCCATCGTGGGGCCGAAGCCTTGATTCGTCAGTTGCACCGGACCACTGCCTCCGGCTTTGTCTCCACGCACGATTTGGAGTTGGGTCAGCTAACCGATTCCAGCGATTTTGTTCGTAACTATCATTTCCAGTCCGATCTGCACAACGGCGAACTGCTGTTCGATTACAAACTTCGTACCGGTATCTGTGAGAGTTTCAACGCCAGTCAGCTTATGCAGGCGATCGGTATTGAAATTGATGCGCTTCAGAAATAGAGCCAGTGCCAGCGTAGTTTTGGCCCGATCTGTAACGTTGGAGCCGGGATTTTTATGTACTTGAAGAGACCCAGCACGAGTCTGGCAGTCGCGCTGCGTGGTTTGAAAAGCTTGATCAGGTTTATATCGGGTGCGATGTACCACTCATGGCGACCACCCAACCCATCGTGGCGGACGCTCCAGCTTTCGGCTTCCAGACCCATCCCTATGGATAGCTGTAACCAGGCTGGCCATGTCTGCCGCCAACGCTGACATCCAAATTGCTTTGGTGAAAATGAGAACCAGTAGGTCTGATTCAGGTAGTCATCAATGGAGAAACGTTGGCGGGGAATACCACGCTCATCGAAGTATTTTGATGTCTGTTGCCAGTAGCTTACTTTCCATTGAGCATCCCGCAGAAATCCCGACCGGTTTTGCGCCATTGGCCAGAACCCACCAAGTGCTCCGGCGGCCACGTCGCGCCAGCTAAAGCCATACGTTGGCGAGTACCCATCTTTCAGTTCGATACCAAGTTCGACGAACGCTGCCGAACCCAGCGCTAGCCATTCGGCCTTACGTTGTGACACACCCGCCCACCGGTAGGCGTTGTAGTAGATTTCCGATACGAAAATACCACCGGTTAGATGAGCTACCTTGTCCAGACCACTCGCGTACGTTAGATCGCGCCCTTCGTCAAAATGAAACGGAACGCCCTTATCGTGCCACCAGGTCCGGTCAAGATACGCGTATGTCGATCCCAGCGTGAGCAGTGAGGTTGCTCCAACAGCCCATAAACGACCTGATTTTGGCTGGACGATAGGAATTTTGCTACTATCAGCTAAGGGCGGAATCGTGTCCGCAGAAAAATGCAGGAGCGATAACAGGAGCAGGACTGTCAAGCTTTCGGTGAATTAAGCGTCAAAATATACAAATTAAGTTACAAAAATTTACTTTGTAATGATATAACACGGGGAAATGGCTTTGAATGTCATGCAGATAGTAGCCGGATTATACTCTTTTGGCTGAGCTGAATCCCAAACAACCAACAGGGCCACTTGTTAACTTTAGAGAAAGCAGTATATTTGCTGACCCAACAAATAGTATGCTTGCATACTATTTGTTAAAGGTTGATTTTGTTGCATTCCGCTAATCACTGCTAGACGCTTTATGATCGCTATAGAAACAAAAAAAGCCTTTCCGAGTGGAAAGGCTTACGTTGAGGTGGTGGTGATGGACGGAATCGAACCGCCGACACAAGGATTTTCAGTCCTTTGCTCTACCAACTGAGCTACATCACCTAAACGTGGGTGCAAAAGTACGTGACCATGTTGATTTTGCAAGCGATTGATCATTAATTTTTCGAATAAACTGTAGTTGCCTGATTTACGGTATTGATTATCAGGCTAGATGCGTATCTAACGAATGGAAATTTTTCAGCAAATTTTGTTTGTCGCGGCACTGGCTGCGACAGCATGGTATATCACCAAACGCATTAAACTCATTGCGAGGGCAATTAATCTCGGTCGACCAGAGAATCGATTTGACCACGCCGACGAACGGTTGAAGACGATGCTGCTCGTCGCCTTTGGGCAGAAGAAGATGTTTGCCAACCCATTGGTGGGTGTCATGCACTTCGTCATATATGCCGGATTCATCATCATCAATCTCGAAATTCTCGAAATCATTCTCGATGGCATTCTGGGCACACACCGATTGTTCGCGCCGTACATTACACCTGTGTATCCAATCCTGATCGACATGTTCGAGGTGCTTGCCTTTGGTGTGCTGGCGGTCTGTGTCGTATTCTTATGTCGTCGGTTTATTGCCCGCGTCAGTCGTTTGCAAGCCAGTCGGCACCGCGAACTACGGGGATGGCCTGTTTCTGATGCAACAATTATCCTAACCGCCGAAATTCTGCTGATGATCGCGTTTCTGACCTGGAATGCGTCCGATAGTGTGCTGCGTGATCGGGGCGTTGGCCACTACGGTGAGTTGCAGGGCATTGTGCCGGACTTCTTAATCAGCCAATACCTCAAACCGCTCTTCACCGGTTTCAGCGATACGGCGCTGGTCGCTTACGAGCGTACGTCGTGGTGGCTGCACATTCTGGGTATTCTGGCTTTTGCGGTATACGTGACCTACTCGAAGCATTTACACATTGCGCTGGGCTTTCCGAACGTTTATTTCTCCGACCTACAGCCCAAAGGCGAAATGCAGAATATGCCCGAAATTACCAAAGAGGTGCAGTTGGCGCTGGGATTACCCGTTACGACCGAGGCTGATGGCGCGCAGGCGAATGATAATGGGGAGCAGCCGCCGGCTGAGGTAGGTCGATTTGGGGCCAAAGACGTGCAGGATCTAAAGTGGATCAACCTTATGAACGCCTATAGCTGTACCGAATGTGGTCGCTGTACGGCAGCCTGTCCGGCCAATATTACCGGTAAAAAGCTATCGCCCCGTAAAATCATGATGGACACCCGCGACCGGCTTGAAGAAATTCAGCAGGGATGGCAAACGAACGGGCCTGACTACCGGGATGAAAAATCGCTGCTGAACGATTACATCACCGCCGAAGAACTCAATGCCTGCACGACCTGTCAGGCGTGTGTCAATGCGTGTCCAATCAATATTAACCCACTGGATATTATCCTGCAATTGCGTCGCTACCGGGTTATGGAAGAATCGCAGGCCCCCGCATCCTGGAACGCTATGTTCAGTAACATTGAAAATAACATGGCACCCTGGAAGTTCTCGCCGAGCGACCGGTTCAATTGGGCCGATCAGGTAAATGACGCTAACTAAGTGCTTGATCTACTCAATCACCGGCCACCGTGGCTGTAAGTGACAGGTAGCGGCCAACAACTAAACATCATGACACAGGAAGTAAAAACATACACGGTTCCGACAATGGCTGATATGGCTGCGTCGGGAGAGGAGCCGGAAATTCTATTTTGGGTCGGTTGTGCTGGCTCTTTCGATGATCGTTACAAACGTGTGACGATCGCCTTCGTGCGCATTCTCAACCATGTCGGCATTAAGTTTGCCGTTCTGGGGCCGGAAGAAGGGTGTACCGGCGATCCGGCCCGTCGGGCGGGGAACGAGTTTTTGTTCCAGATGCAGGCGATGTCGAATATACAGGTACTGAATGGCTATAATGTCAAGAAGATTGTAACGGCTTGCCCGCATTGTTTTAACACGCTCAAGAACGAGTATCCCGAACTGGGCGGGAACTATGACGTGATTCACCATTCGCAGTTTTTGCAGGGCCTCATCAATGAAGGACGCGTGCGAGTAAAGGATGGTGAATCGTTCAAAGGACGACGAATCACGTTCCACGACTCGTGTTACCTTGGCCGGGCCAACAAGGTATACGAAGCGCCCCGCGATGTGCTGGCCGCACTGGATGCTGATCTGGTCGAGATGAAGCGGGTACGGGCCAATGGACTTTGCTGCGGAGCGGGCGGGGGGCAGTATTTCAAAGAACCCGAAGCCGGCAAAAAGGATGTGAACGTTGAACGGGTTGAGGAAGCGTTGGGGACGGGTGCCGATACAATTGCCGTGGCGTGTCCGTTCTGCATGACCATGATGACTGACGGTGTCAAGAATAAGAACAAAGAAGACTCGGTTAGGGTTTACGACATTTCGGAACTGATTGCTCAGGGGCAGGGACTTTAAACGGGGATGAATGTTGTTGATACGTTCCTTGTTGATTAGCTTTAGTACACCAGCAACTCAGTCTCAATTTTTCCTTTAAAAAATGTACGCAGATTTTGATAAACTCCCTGAAACGGCCCGCGTGTGGGTCTACCAGGCGAATCGCTCCCTGTCAAACGAGGAGGTAGCGGCCATTGCTGAAGCTCTCAAACCGGCTCTTAGTCAATGGGCGGCCCACGGTCAGCCATTGCTGGCGTCGGCACTGGTCATTGAAAACCGGTTCGTCGTCGTTGGTGTCGATGAAGGGTATAACCTGCCGAGTGGGTGCTCGATTGATTCATCCGTACGGACGTTGCAGGAAATTGGTCGCCAGCTCAGCGATGGCATTAATGCCGTTGATTTCTTCGATCGTTCAGCGGCTGTTCAGGCGGCCGATGGTTCGGTTGCAACCTACCCACTATCGACAATTAAAGAGGCCGTTGCCGATGGTTCATTAACGCCGGATACTACGGTTTTTAACACGCTGGTTAAAACCAAAGCGGAGTTTTTGTCAGCGTGGCATGTCAGAGCTGCTGATTCTTGGCTAAAGCGTTATTTTAAATCTATACCTGCGTAACGTACGTAGATAGACGGGCCAATCAGCCGCTTACCAATTTGTTGGTAGCGGCTGATTGGCGTTAACAGCAAAGAAGTTTGAAACGTTCACTGCCAAATCGTCATATTCGATTGATTTTGAGCTTTGTTTTGAACAAAGGAGTGATTTTTGCAGTCCAACTCAAATAAGGCTCTACGAATTGGTTGTGTATAATTATTGAATTCGTTGAGTATTGCCGACGGTAGAAGGCAATTAACTCTTACTTTTATGGCGACCATACAAGAAGCTATGTCAGATACGCCCACTCGCGACGACGACCAATTGCTACCCGAAGGCGATTCGATAGACCAGCCTTCGGCCGATACTCCTGCCCGCGGTTATACCGATGAGCAGAAATATCGGATTTTCAACAAGGAGTTTATGCCCCACATCGACTCCATGTACAACTTTGCTTTTCGCCTGACAACTGACGAGGACGATGCCAACGATCTCGTGCAGGATACCTATCTAAAGGCATTTCGGTTTATTTCATCGTTTGAGCAAGGAACTAACGCTAAAGCATGGCTGTTTCGGATACTGAAGAACAGCTTCATTAACGATTACCGGAAAAAGAGTAAGGAGCCAGCCAAAGTAGATTATCAGGACGTAGAAACCACCTACAATTCTGAAGATGCCGAAGCTGAACACACCGTCGACCTGCGGGCCGAGTCTGTTTCCGATCTGATTGGTGATGAAGTAGCAACAGCACTAAACTCGTTGCCGGTTGATTTTCGGACGGTAATTATTCTGTGCGATATTGAAGGGTTCACCTATGAGGAAATGGCCAAGATTTTGGATATTCCTATTGGCACCGTTCGATCTCGCTTACACCGCGCCCGGAACCTGTTGAAAGAAAAATTGCGTGATTACGCATCGTCAATGGGATATAATGAAGAAAATGAAGAATAACCGAACTATTTCTACACATATCTTGGTTCTGCTAGTAACTTAACGTATTATTATTCTTGGAATAAATTAGACTTTTCCAATGCAAACGTCGTTGCCATCCTCATCTTCATCTAACGCACAGCCCGAGATGAAAGAACATTGCGGTCACAGTACGGACTGCCTGAAGATGATTCAATTAATTCTGGATGGGGAAGCCACCGAGCAACAACTCGCCAGATTAAAAGTCAATCTTGAATCCTGCAAACCTTGTATCGAGATGTATCACCTCGAGAAAGAAGTAAAAGAGTTATTGACAAAACGAATGGAAAAGCGGTGCTGTCCTGAGCAGTTAGTAGCAACGATAAAATCCAAAATTCTGACTTTTAGTTAGTAATCACTATACTGATTAGGGTAATTAAGGGAATGCCTTCAACAGCAGCCTTAATTACCCTAATTTATTTTTCAATTAACTCATTACCCACTTGGACGGCAAACTTATCATTTTCTCTGCCCCTTCCGGTTCCGGAAAAACTACCATTGTTAAGCATCTGCTAGCCGAGAACACGAATCTCGGTTTTTCCATTTCGGCCTGTACCCGCGACCGGCGGGGCAGAAGCGAAGAAAATGGCAAGGATTATTACTTCCTGACACCGGAGGATTTTAAGCAAAAGATAGACGGTGGCGAGTTTGTCGAATGGGAAGAAGTATATACGGGCGCTTTCTACGGTACACTGAAATCAGAGATTGAACGCGTGTGGGCAACCGGCAAACATGTTCTGTTCGATGTGGACGTGCAAGGTGGCTTGAAGTTGAAAGACTATTACGGTGAAAAAGCACTGGCCGTGTTCGTGCAGGTTCCGGATGAAGAAACGCTGCGTCAACGACTGATCGGACGCGGTTCGGAAACCGAAGAGAGCCTGTCGAAGCGATTATTTAAAGTGCACTTCGAGATGAGTTTCAAAAATCGCTTCGACGTAATCCTGGTCAATGATGACCTGGAAACATCGCTCAATAAAGCGCAGAAACTTGTCGATGATTTTGTTCAGAAGAACGAAGTGCCCGCCAAAGGCGCTATTCTTTAAACCGATCTTGCCCGGTCGCTCCGGTGGGATTGTTCCGTAAGAACAGACAGCATTAGAGCGATTTGGCAAAACTGTTAATTCTACCACTGCTTTGCGTATCGGCTTATTTTTTGGCTCGTTCAATCCTATTCACATTGGTCACCTGATCATTGCCAATACCATGGCGACGACGACCGATCTGGAGCAGGTTTGGTTTGTGGTGTCGCCCCAAAATCCTTTCAAGAAGACGAAAAGTTTACTGCATGAGTTTGACCGGCTCGATATGGTCGAACGCGCTATTGCCGACAACAGCCGTCTGAAGGCCACGAATATTGAGTTTTCGATGCCCAAACCCAGCTTTACGATCGATACGCTAACGCGATTGACTGAAAAATACCCGCAGCATACGTTTACGCTGATTATGGGCGAGGATAACTTGGAGCAGTTCGCGAATTGGAAAAACTACGACAAGATTCTGGACTACTACGGCCTATACGTTTATCCGCGACCCAAGGCGTTAGAAAGTGCATTCAAAACGCATCCGAAAGTCAAGCTGGTCGAATCGCCCCTGCTGGATATATCGGCGACATTTATCCGAAACTGCATTCGGGCCAATCGCTCAATCCGATACATGGTGCCGGAGGTGGTAGAAGAGATGATCACGCGCAAAAAGTTTTTCCTCTAAGCAAAAACGCCCCGATCCTGTCCGTATCACGGCAAACCATTCTGGAATGTGATCTCAGTGGCCAGGCCAATGGCGCTCATTCGGATAGCAACGGAGCGGCTGTCTGATTTGATACCCGGACCATCGCAGTGCGTTCCTTTCTCCAGAAAATAGATATAAAATTTCTGATTTCGATCTTCGATCTGGTTAATGTCCGGGCGACCGAGCAGATCACCGATTGTGTTTGCCCGTTTGCCTTTCAGATTCTGAATCTCAGCCTTAAAATCAGGAACGAGCGTAGCGCGAACGCCATTGCAGCCACCCCGATCTCCTCGCCATTTTTTCAAATCCAGCTTGCCGAACTGATCAGGTACGGCATCACAACTTGATGCCAAGAGCGTTATCAATACCAGAAATCCAATTCTCATTGTGTGTATCGTTAAACCATCAAGCCGCCAAACACACAGAGTCAATAGAAACTGCTGCCTTGCTGGTGGCTTGACGTCCTTTACTTTTCGTTATAGAGTACCTGCAACAGCGTTTGACCAACGGCTTTGAGCGTACCCCGGTCGATGTTCGTCATATCGTCTTCGGCGGTGTGCCAGGCGGGAAAAAATCCGCCCGTCCCAATATTGGTATGAATAATATCGATCATCGGAATCTTGGCGATCGTATTCGGAGCCACGTGGTCGTCTGTGATCTGACCACCCTGCGTATCCACAAAATACTGACTGTAGCCAGCCTGACTGGCGGTTTGCCAAACGTTATTAACAACCGTCGGGGCGAATTGCATGGATAAACCCTCTTTCGCGAAGGTAGCGTTTTTAGCCCCTACCATGTCCAGCAAAATACCGTAGTAAGCGGAGTAGCCGGGTTTATGCAGGTTTTTAGACCAATAGCGCGAGCCTAAGCAAAAACCAATGTAATCGTACTGATTACCGCTTTCTTTTTCGAAGTCATTCGCTGCTTTTTCACCATTGCCCCAGTCTTCGGCGTCGAAGAAAATAAGATCGATGCCAACGGATAGCTTTTGTTGGCTCTGCTGGATGGTACGGGCCAGTTCGAGCAACACGCCCACGCCACTGGCTCCGTCATTGGCCGCTGTAACCGGTTTAGTCTTGTCGGCGGCATCTTCGTCCTGATCAGCATGTGGGCGCGAATCCCAGTGTGAGGCCAGCACAATGCGCTTTGCGGCTTTGGGATTGATGCTGCCGATTATGTTGCGGGCATTCAGTTTTTTGCCATCCCACGTCGTTGCCACAAAATTCTGCTCGATCACCTCACAGCCGAATTGTTTCAGCTTGGCCGCAAGGTAATTGCCCGTCTGAACGTGGGCGGGCGTGTTTGGTACGCGTGGTCCAAACTTCACCTGTTGGTCAATGTAGGTGTAAGCAGAGTCCGCGTTGAAAGCGGGAGCCGCTACCCTGGCCGACTGTTCAGTAGTCTGAGTGGCATCGCTCTGGCTCTGTTTGGTTTTACAAGCGCCAGCGGTCACCAGCAGAAGCGCTATTGAGTAGCTTAAAATAGAGTTAGTCATTATAAAAAGTCTCGGATGGCGTGTTGCCAACCGCTTTTGCCTCGCAACGATCAGCAACACGCTGATTCTGTCCTTATTCTTCGTAAGCCCAGTCGATCTGGTGTTTCATGTCTTTGATAGCCAGTCCCTGCGCCTTGAAATACGAACGAATCTGGTCTACTTTATCGTACTGTTTCTGCTCTTTATACTCACGATAAAGTGTCAGCAGACCCTCCAGTACCGGCTGGTTATCCGTACCTTCTTCCAGTAAGCCCAACACATCCTGCATGAACCGTACGAACGACTCCTTGAGCAAATTGAAGACCTCTTCGCCCAGGGTGGCCGACTGAAGCTGGTTCAGGTAGATCATGTTGATGTACTTCAACAGGCTGAATAACTGCGCAATACCAACGGCGGTATTGAGATCGTCGTTCATGGCGTCGTAAAACTGCTGCACTGCCTGCCGAATGTCCTGTTGCTTTTCCTCACTTGGGGTAATGGACTCGTCAGCCTGGTAGGTCAGCGTCTTGACGACGCGTAAACCGTTCGCCAGCCGTCGATAGCCCTTCTGGGCCGCCTTGAGCGCGTCATTCGAAAAATCGAGCGTACTGCGGTAGTGGGACTGGAGCATAAAGAAACGAACCGTCATGGGACTGTACGGTTGCTCCAACAGGTAATGACTACCCGCGAACAGTTCAGAAGGCAAAAATGAGTTGCCGAGCGACTTTGACATTTTCTGCCCGTTGACGGTCAGCATATTCGAGTGCATCCAGTAGCGGACAGGATCGTGACCGGTCAGGCCATCGCCCTGCGCAATTTCGCATTCGTGGTGCGGAAATTTCAAATCCATACCACCCCCGTGAATGTCAAACTGCTTGCCCAGGTATTTGGTGCTCATGCAGGTACATTCAAGGTGCCAGCCCGGAAAACCGGCACCCCAAGGCGAATTCCAGCGCATCAGGTGCTCGGGAGCGGCCCGTTTCCAGAGGGCAAAATCGAGCGGGCTCCGCTTTTCAGACTGCCCGTCCAACTCTCGGGTCTCGTTCAGCAGATCGTCCAGAATCCGGCCAGACAGCTTGCCGTAGTTACCACCCCGCTTGTTGTAGGTCTCAATGTCAAAATAAACAGAACCGTTCGATTCGTACGCCAGGCCGTTGTCCAGCAAGGTTTGCACCGCTTCGATCTGTTCGACCATATGGCCGGTAGCGGTCGGTTCAATGCTCGGCGGGATGGTATTGAACTGCGCCATCACGGTATGAAAATCATTCGTGAAACGCTGCACAATTTCCATCGGCTCAACTTTTTCCAGCTTCGCCATACGACCGATCTTATCCTCACCATCGTCGCCATCCCCAACTAGGTGGCCCACATCGGTCAGGTTACGGACGTAGCGGACTTTGTAGCCGATAAACGTCAGATACCGGTATAGCGTGTCGAACGTCAGGAAGGTACGTACGTTGCCCAGGTGGACATAATTATAGACCGTGGGGCCACAGACGTACATGCCAACATAAGGCGGACTCAGGGGCTCAAACAGTTCTTTTTTACGAGAAAGCGTATTGTGTAGGTGTAGTGGTTGCATCGGCTTCGTGCTAGTTCAGAACACAGATAAAGGAGTCAACGTGCCGGATCGGCAGTTTGGCGAGCGTAAGCGGGCTATCAACAACAGTGAGCCGCGGAATTGAGGATTTCCTGTATCAACATGGTAAAAATGTTCGTGTTCCTACCGGCGAAGTTACGGATTGTTCGGCGGAAAACGGATGCCTGACTGACACAGCCCGAATCCTTTTGGTTATATTCGCATTTTGTTTCGAAAAATTTACCGTTCAGGTTCCGGAATGCAGGTTGTTGAGGTTGGCACGAACGCCAGATACCAGAAAGAATTTATTGAGTTTCCCGTGCGGCTTTATCGGAGCGATCCGAACTGGATTCGGCCGCTGGATACGGACGTTGATGAAGTATTCGATCCAACCCGCAACAAGCGATTTGAGCACGGCGAATGCATTCGCTATCTGATCCTGAACGACAAAAGCGAAACCATTGGACGGGTGGCCGCTTTTGTGGATTACGAAATTGCCAATCTGGACAATGATCAGCCAACCGGCGGGCTAGGCTTTTTTGAGTGTATCGAGAATCAGGAGGCAGCCTTTGCCCTGTTCAACGCCGGGAAAGCCTGGTTGCAAAGCCGTGGTATGGAAGCTATGGATGGTCCGATCAATTTTGGCGACCGCGACCGCTGGTGGGGATTGCTCGTCGATGGATTCGATCGGGAGCCCAACTACTGCATGCCCTACACCAAGCCCTACTACATTCCTTTTTTCGAGAACTACGGGTTTAAGGACTATTTCAAGCAGTTCACGTTTGGTATTCCGACGACATGGGCGAAACTGGTCGACATGTCGCAGTCGGTGAAGGACCGGGCCCAACGCGTGTACGACAATCCGGATTACAGTTTTCGGACGATCGATAAAAAACAGTTGCCCGCTGCGGCCCAGCAGTTCCGGCATATCTACAATGCGGCCTGGGGCGGGCACAGTGGCGTCAAAGAGATGTCGGCGGAACAGGCGGAACTGCTGATGCAGAAGCTTAAACCCGTTATCGACGATAAAATTATTTACTTCGCTTATTATCAGGATGAACCGGTTGCTTTTTTCGTTTGTCTGCCCGAGTTGAATCAAGTATTCAAACACGTCAATGGTAAGCTCGATCTGATCGGTAAACTGAAGTTTTTGTGGCATATGCTGCTGAAAACGAATCGCAAAGCGTTTGGTGTTGTGTTCGGTGTCTCGCCCGAGCATCAGGGAAAGGGCGTTGAAGCCGCCATCGCATTACGGATGCCCTACGAAGCCGATCATAATCCGAACTTTCAGTATACCGAGCTGGAAATGAACTGGGTTGGCGATTTCAATCCGATCATGGCGCGCTTTGTAAGCCAGCTAGGATCAAAAATTGTCAAAACGCACATCACGTACCGTAAGCTGTTCGACGAGACAAAACCCTTTAAACGTTGCCCGGTAATTGGGCGCAGAAAGTAATTTTTGGTAGGTTGGTGCATTGACAATCAGATAAGTAGGCTGGTGGATCAACAGGCCGCAGACCAGTAACGACAAACAATAATCACTAAAAAATGAGCTTACTTACCGTTGGTTCCGTGGCATTCGATGCGCTGGAAACCCCGTTTGGCAAAACCGACAAAATTATTGGCGGTTCTGGTACCTATATTGCGCTTTCGGCGTCTTATTTCACTAAAGATAACAACCTGGTTGCTGTTGTCGGTGACGATTTTCCGCAGGCTACGATCGATGACTTCAACCAGCACGGTATCAATACGGAAGGATTGCAGGTTCGGGCGGGGGAAAAAACGTTCTTCTGGTCAGGCAAATATCACAACGATATGAACAGCCGCGATACGCTGGAAACCCAACTGAATGTGCTGGAGCATTTTGATCCAATCATTCCGGAAGCTTACCAAAATTGCTCATACCTGATGTTGGGCAACAGTACGCCATCTGTCCAGAAAACGGTTATCGAGCGACTACGGAACCGTCCGAAACTAATTGTACTCGACACGATGAACCTGTGGATCTCGATCGCAAACGATGATCTGATGAGCGTGCTTAAACTTGTGGATATACTGGTTGTCAACGACGAAGAAGCCCGTCAGCTAACGAACGAGTATTCGCTGGTCAAGGCTGCGGCCAGGATTCAGGCGATGGGACCGAAGACAGTCATCATTAAAAAAGGCGAACACGGTGCTTTGCTATTTAGCGAAGGCCGCACCTTCTTTGCGCCCGCCTTACCACTCGAAGAAGTATTTGATCCAACCGGCGCGGGCGATACGTTTGTGGGTGGCTTCATTGGCTATCTGGCGAAAACCGATGACGCATCGTTCGACAACATGAAACGAGCCATCATTTACGGATCAGCTATGGCGTCGTTCTGCGTCGAGAAATTTGGGGCCGAGCGGATAATGAATCTGACGGCGGATGAAATCAAGACGCGGGTTAACGAATTTATAACGTTGTCGGCTTTTGGCCTGGAAAGTTAGACTGAATAGATGAATGGTTGATAGCTCCTAAAGTAAGTGCCCAGACACCCGGTTTAAGAGCTATCAACCATTTGGTTAAAATTAGTAAACGTTGATTGTATTTGTTACTATTTTTACCTGATTGAAAATACTTAGGCATAAAATTTGAGTATATATTGATTATAATTGCGCCGAATTAGTGAGTGCCCGTGAAGATGGCTTAATCAACAAGCAGTAATGATTATACTATACCTGATCTACCTCGTTTTTTTAAGCTATCTGGCGCTTAGCGTATTTTATTTGGCTGTATTTGCGGTTGCCGGCCGTTTTGGCCGCGCCGATGATCGATACCAGCCCGGTCAGGTCCGGGACTTTGGAAAGATAGGTGTTTTAATCCCTGCTTATAAAGAAGACGCCGTTATCGTCGACTCCGTAAGGGCTAATCTAGCCCAAGGCTACCCTGCCGACCGCTTCGAACTGATTGTAATAGCCGATTCATTCCAGCCCCATACCCTTGAGTTGCTGGCGACGTTGCCAATTCGAGTCATTGAGGTTTCGTTTGAGGTATCAACCGTATCGAAGGCTATCAACGCAGCCCTCGCGCAGATACCAGATCATCAGTACGATATTTTAGTGGTGTCAGATGCTGATAATCACATGGCAACTGATTTTCTGAGTCGTATCAATACCGCTTTCTCTCAAGGATGGAAGGCCGTTCAGGGACACCGGGTTGCCAAAAATACAGAGACCAGTGTGGCAGTACTAGATGCCATTAGCGAAGAAATAAACAATTACATATTCAGGAAAGGCAGTCGGGCGCTGGGTCTGGCTTCGTCAATTATTGGTTCCGGAATGGCCTTCGACCCGGTTTTGATGAAAAGGGGGATGGCTAGTCTGCACACGATGGGTGGGTATGACAAGGAGCTGGAAATGAACATTGTGCTGAGCGGCCATAAGATAGGCTACCTGGAAGATGCCTTTGTGTATGATGAAAAAGTAGCCCAGCAGGCCGTATTCGAAAACCAGCGTACGCGCTGGATTGCTGCCCAATGGCAGTTTCTGAAGTTCTATTTCAGACGTGGCGTAACCGAACTGGTGAATGGGCGAATGGCCAGTGCATTTAAAGTTATTCAGGCGCTTGTGCTGCCCAGAGTGATATTACTTGGTGTGCTTCTCGCTTGTACGCTCCTGGGTTTGCTCAGCGCTGATTCCACATTCCTGATTCTTCCTCTTACATCGCTGCTGCTATTGGTTTTCAGTTTGATCATTGCTGTTCCCGGCTACCTGTGGAAACGGGTTACCATGCGTGAAGTCATGCTGATTCCGGTGTTGATGCTGCGTTTTGCACGTGCTATTTTCAACATTCGGAAAGCGTTCAAAAGCTTTATGCACACGCCCCATACCAGCACGCCCGACAAACCAACCGATACGGTGCGAATGTCCTGACAATAACGCTGGGTGTAGAGCTATACATCTTTATGTAGTAAACGCGGCAAAACAGCCGTACTCATAGCTTACTTTATCGTATAATTAAGTTACAGTAAGTGAACTAAAGCAGCGTAGATTTGCTGGTTTCGTCCCGTTTCAGTTGCTCACCTTTCTACATGAATTTCAGGTAACAGGGTAACGATTAATTCGGGTATCACGATATAATACTAAATAAGTCGAAACGTACAGTGTGACACAGTGAGCAAATAACCGTCAAAAGTTTACGAGAGTCTACTATATGAACAGATAAACTAGTAAATCTGAATCATAACGATAGATTTTAAGCTAATTTGTAAACATTTGCGTTTCGCTTTTTGAGGTTGAGGAGGTTAGATTGTTGCTAAATGCAAACTTTTTTCTAAAATGAATATTTACCTTTATCGAATTTCGTTAATAATTTATTCCCGAAGTATTCCGATTTTGTTGCTTAGTCTACTGATATCGTCAGTAGGTGTAGCCCAGAAAGCGAATGGTAGAAGGCTCATGATGTTTGGGCAATCGGCTGGACTCGCTAATGACACAGTTTACCTGGACATTGATCAGGATATCGCTGTTCAACTGCTTCCGTTTGATGAGTTGGTGAAAATAGCGGTAACAAATTCACCCTTGATTAAATACCAGAATGAAATTGCCAATTCGCTGAATTCGAGTTACCAGGGAACAAAGGCACAGATTCTACAGAATGTTGGGGGATCGGCGAGTTACTCAGCGGGTAATCAGTCAATCGTTTCCTCCGGCGCATTGATAACGAGCCGGGACCCGATCGGTCAGATTGCAAATGGCTACCGAGTGGGTGTCGACATGCGGGTATCGTTATATGATTTGTTTGGCCGTAAGCATCAGATCCGTCAGGCTTATTCAAACTACCGGGCGGCTGTTATTCAGAAAGAAACGGTTGAACAGCAATTGAAACGCGAATTGATCGTGCTATACCAGGACATGATTACCTCGCAGCAGATTCTAAAGCTTCGGCTCGTGGACGAACAGGCTTCGCTGGCTGCTTACCGGATCGCCGAGGTTGAGACGCAGAAAGGGAAAATAACGGCTGATTTGCTGGCCAGTGCCACGAGTCGGTATATAGAGACCAAAACTATAACTGAACAGGTCAAAGGAGAATTTCTAAAAAATGTTCACATCTTCGAAACGTTGATGGGCGCCCCCATTCAACGATTGAAGCGTAACTAATCGAATTGTATGACAATCGAGGTATTTCTGCGGCTCCTGAAACAGCATATACTCTGGTTCATTTTGATCCCTTGCGTAACGGCGGGTACGGCGTATTACGTCACCAGGGATGAGGTTAAGGTCTATAAGTCTGAAGCCACACTCTATACGGGTTTGGTTTCCCGGTATTCGTTACTTTCGGATAAGCAATCTGGGTTCGTCGACCGATCTTCCAGCGCAATCGATAATATTCTAACTACACTGAACTCAAAAGAGACGCTGTTGCAGATTGGCATTGATCTGCTGACTGATCACCTCCGGCTTCAGCAACCTGATACGTTAGTACTGGCAGATGCTGGCTTTCAGCAACTCCGTCAGTCGATTCCGCCGACGTGGCAAAACTTGCTACTCATGGACGGTGACTCTGCTCACCTGCGCCAGCTTGTGGATAGTCTGGCCCGTAGCCCTTACGATAATCCGGTGAAGACACTCCTTATAAAGTCGGATTCGTATTATTCCATTCAGATAATGGGCGAAAAATTAAAGGCTACAGCCCGGAAGAACACCAACGACGTGCTGACCATGGAGTACGAGTCTGATGATCCGGCGGTGGCACAGCATACGCTGTTGTATGCCATTAAGGCATTGAACAAGCGCTACTCGAACCTGAAAACGTCTGAAACGAACTCGGTTGTTGGCTATTACGAAGAAAAATTACAGAAAGCGAAGCAGGCACTTGCCCAGGCTGAAGCGAATCTACGCTCGTTCAACACCAGCCATAAGGTGTTGAACTACGAAGAGGAAGCCAGTAACGTAGCCACTTCTCGGGAAGATCTCATCAAAGAATACAACGAAGAGTTGATGCGTAAAAACGCAGCCAAAGCAGCTCTCGATGCGCTCAACAAACGAATGACGCAGCAGGGCACCATGAATGTGGCAAATGCTGATCTGAATGACAAGCAGAAAAAGCTAAGCGAGGCTGAAAACAAATTATCCAATGCGCGCGCCTATGGTCAGCCTAAAAACGTGATCAGCAAATTGCAGGAAGGTGTTGCCAAAGCAGCGGATGACCTGAAAGCCAGCGCGTTGAAATACGATGCGGCTACGAATGCATCGGATGGCGTTCCGGCTCAGGCGATGGCTAGCGATCGGTTGGCCAAATCGCTGGAATATGAAGAGTCAGTTGCCCGTCTGGAGCTGTATAAAAAACGGATGGGCGAGTACCAGGCGAAAACAAATGAGTATACGCCCCTGGGATCACAACTTCGTCAGTTGCAGCGGGAAATGAGTATTGCGGAAAAAGAATACCTTGATTTATTACAACAGGTCGAACAGTCGCAAACTCGTCGTCAGGATATTGCCATCGGCGGAACGCTGGAAATAATGGATGCGCCTAGTTATCCGTTAAGTGCCCAGGTGTCAAAGCGGGTTCAGCTGATTGCTATCGGCGCCGGGGTTGGCCTTTTTATCGCTCTGTTGCTTACGGCTATACGTTTCTGGCTGGACAAAGGAATTCATTCGCCTGAACAGGCTGAGTCATTAATTGGAATACCGGTTTCGGCACTATTTCCAACGGTTAAGAAACCGAACGTCTTCTCGAAAGCGACGATGGCTTCGCGGAACATGTTCGAACAGTTGTTCAACAGCGTCAACATTGAGATTGCGCAGGCGACTGCCAAGCCATTTCCGCCAATTATTACGCTATTCAGTATTGGGTCTAAACAGGGAAAAACCTGGGTAGCCAATGGGTTGAATCAGCTCTACGCCGAGGCCGACCAGCATGTGGCTTACTGTTATCCGCGTGTAACCGGTAAGGAGCAGCGTGAGATGATCAATGGCATCGCTTATTTTCCTTACACCGTTCGTCCTGATTTTATGAACGTTACGGGTCTGGAATATCTGATTGACTACAATCAGGGATTTGATGCGTCTCAGTTCGACCGGATCGTACTCGAATTGCCACCGCTGCTGACGAACCAGCTTCCGGTTTATCTACTCAAAAATAGTGTTCTGTCGCTGCTTGTCGTTGACGCTAACAGCGCCTGGGCACGGGCAGAAAAGCAGTTGTTCAGTTTGTATGTACGGATAACCAATCAACCGATCCTACTCATATTGAATCGTGTTGAGGATAATTATATCGACATTCCCGGACAGGCTGATATCAGACAGGCACCCGCCAGAGTAGAGCGTTCGGTGATGTCGCAGCGTAATAGTTCTTAGCGTACGCTCACGGGAGATTCGCTTGTGCATTGCATCAGAATGCCAGGCTTCTGTAGCACACGATTGGTAGTGGAATCAGGTGGTTGCCGGTTCCTGATTTGATTAGCTGTACTAACATGGAAAACAAGGGTTTCATCGTTCCCCAGTACGTTCATCAACTTGTTGAGCAGACTGCCCATACGCACCCCGATGCTGTTGCTTTAATTCTTGGTGGAAAGACAACAACTTACCAAGAACTAAACGAGCAGGCGGATGCCGTGTGTCAGGCTATTCTGGAGGTAGACCCTGAGACAGACCTGATCGGTGTAAGCAGCACCCGTAGCCTGGAGATGGTCATTGGCGTTCTGGCCGTATTGAAAGCCGGAAAAGCCTATTTACCCCTTGATCCCACCTATCCCGAACAGCGTTTACAGCAGATCTGTAGTGACTCGGGGCTAAAAACCTGTCTGGCTACGACGCAGGATGCACCTGTATTCGAACGCATAGGTGGTCTTCACGTTATCTCATCGGCGACTGAAACCCATTCCATATCACATAGCCCGAACAGGCATGCCTCTACGGCTTACGTTCTGTACACGTCCGGTTCAACCGGTAAGCCAAAAGGAGTTAGCATGGGCCACGGTCCTCTGCTGAATTTATTGCAGTGGCAGGCTAAAAACTCGCAGGCAACGCTGCATAGCCGAACGCTACAACTGGCACCCTTGAGTTTCGACGTTTCGTTTCAGGAGATTTTTGCCACGTTGAGTACGGGCGGAACGCTCTTCCTGATCGACGAAGAACTGCGGCTGGATTTGAATGCGTTGCTGACATTCATCGACGAGCAGTCGATAAACCGGTTGTTTCTGCCCTTTGTGGCGCTTCAATATCTGGCCGAAGCGGCTGTCAGTACCCAGCGTTTTCCGGAGGCACTGCGCGAAATTATGACGGCGGGCGAACAGTTGAAAGTTACGCCCCAGCTGGTAAAGTTCTTTTCGTCTCTTCCCGATTGTGTCCTGTTTAATCAGTATGGCCCAACGGAATGCCATGTGGTAAGCCAGCTAAAATTAGCGGGTAACCCCTCCGAGTGGCCTGGCTTGCCATCGATCGGTACGGCCATTGATAATGTCAGGTTGCTTATTGCGGATGAGCGTTTGAACCTACTGCCGGATGGCGAGGTGGGTGAACTGCTGATTGCTGGTGATTGCCTGGCGGAAGGGTATCTGCATCAGGAAGCACTGACGAACGAAAAATTTATCGAGCTAACACTCCCGGAACAGGCACAAATCCGTGTTTACCGATCCGGTGATCTGGCCCGTTATCAGCCGGATGGTACTGTCGAGTTTTTAGGCCGCCGGGATGATCAGGTGAAAATTCGTGGTCACCGCGTCGAACTGGGTGAGCTGGAAGTAGTTATCAACCAGATCGATGGCGTTAAGCAAGCGGTTGTCGTTGCCCGAGAAGGGGCCGACGGTAATAAGCGATTGGTCGCTTACCTGGTCTCTACCACCGATCATCAGGACAGCTTGGGGGTGCGGAAGGCATTGGAACAAGGACTGCCCGACTACATGATGCCATCAGCTTTTGTCTGGATGGATGATTTCCCCAAAACCACCAGCGGTAAAGTTGATAAGAAAAAACTACCCAACCCTGAGCAGAAACGGCCGGAGTTAGCTGTTGTCTACCGGAAGCCCAAAACCGAAATCGAGCGGACCGTTGCGGCTATATGGGCTGATCTATTACAGCTGGACAAGGTTGGGCTGGACGATAATTTCTTTGAACTGGGGGGCAATTCATTGCTGGCTCAGAAAATAGTGGCGGCCTTAAAAGAGAAGCAGTATACGCTTCCCGTCACCAAGCTTTATCAATACCCAACCGTAGAGGGCATTACGCGGTATCTACAACCATCGGCGCCGTCTAGGCTCTCGAAAACCGAACGTCAGTCCAAAGGAGAAGGTGCTTCTGCCGATCAGGCAGATGTAGCGGTCATTGGCATGGCGGGTCGTTTTCCGGGCGCAACAACGATCGATGAGTTCTGGAATCTGTTAAAACAGGGGCGCGAAACGACCCGATTCTTTACGGACGAAGAACTGGACCCGACGATACCGGCCAAACTTAAAAATGATCCGCTCTACGTAAAAGCGAGGGGCGTTATTGCCAATGCCGATCAGTTCGATGCGCCGTTTTTTGGTCTGGCGCCCACGGTTGCACAGTTGATGGACCCGCAACAGCGCATCTTCCTGGAAATTGCCTGGGAAGCACTGGAGCAAACAGGCTATCTGCCGCAACACTATAGCGGTCGTGTTGGCGTATTCGCGGGTTGCGGGAATAATTCGTACTACCTGAACAATGTGCTTACCAATCGAGATCTGGTCGATCAGATTGGTAGTTTTCAGGTGATGACGCTGAATGAGAAAGATTATATCGCGTCCCGCACGGCCTACCAGCTGAACCTGAAAGGACCAGCCGTAAGCGTGTATTCGGCTTGCTCGACATCCCTACTGGCCATAACGCAGGCTGTTCAGAGCATTCGAAGTGGCCAAACCGACGTGGCCCTGGCGGGAGGTGCCAGCATAACGGCCCCGATCAACAGCGGTCACCTGTATCAGGAGGGGGCCATGCTCAGTAAAGATGGTCATTGCCGATCATTCGATGCAAAAGGTGAAGGGACCGTCTTTAGTGATGGAGCGGGTGTTGTATTACTGAAAAGTCTGGCGGATGCCCAACGCGATGGCGATACGGTTTACGCCGTAATAAAAGGCATTGGTGTCAATAACGACGGAGCCGGAAAGGGAAGCTTCACCGCGCCGAATGCCGAAGGACAGGCTGGGTCTATCGCCATGGCCATTGCCGATGCCGACATTGACCCGGCAACGATCAGCTACGTAGAAGCCCACGGCACGGCTACACCACTCGGCGATCCCATCGAACTGGATGGCCTGACAATGGGATTCGGTGAACAGACCGAAAAACAGTATTGTGCGATTGGGTCGATCAAGAGCAACATGGGCCACCTGACGCAGGCGGCTGGTGTTGCCGGATTTATCAAAACGACGCTGGCGCTATACCATAAACAGATTCCGGCCTCGCTTAACTTTTCGACGCCCAACCCGGCCATAAACTTTACCGATACGCCATTCTTTGTCAATACGCAACTGACCGACTGGCAACCAACGGGCGCTCGTCAGCATAATCCGCGACGGGCAGGTGTCAGTTCGTTCGGCGTAGGCGGCACCAACGTACACGTTGTTCTGGAAGAGTTTGCCAACGAGAACCCTGTATCCGAAACCGGGCGACCCGTTCAACTCGTAACCTGGTCAGCTAAATCTTTGGTGAGTCGTGAGGCTTATGCCAGCCGTTTAGCTGATGCGTTCCGGCAGAACACCCAGTTGAGTTTGGCCGATGCGGCCTTTACGTTGCAGACAACCCGGGCTGACTTTACACACCGTCGTTTTGCCGTAGCTGCAACTACAGCTGAGCTGATCGAAAAGCTTTCGGCTGAGACGATTGTATCATCGACGGCGAAAACGGTTAAGGAAGCTCCCGGTGAAGTCGTCTTCATGTTTCCCGGACAGGGGGCGCAGTATCTGAACATGGGCCGTATGCTCTACGAGCAGGAGGCTGTGTTCCGGCAAGCGGTGGATGAGTGTGCGGACCTGTTGCTAACGCAGTCGGGCGTTGATATTCGTCCGGTTATTTATTCGCAAGTACTGGATGTAGAGGCTGAACAGCGGCTGAAAAACACGCGCTATACGCAGCCTGCCCTCTTTGTTACAGAATATGCGCTGGCGCGATTGTGGATGAGCTGGGGCATTGAACCCTCGGTATTCTGTGGGCATAGCATCGGCGAATTTGTGGCGGCTCACCTAGCCGGAATTTTCACGCTGGCCGATGCCCTGATGCTGATCGCTACCCGTGGCCGCCTGGTGAGTGAACAACCGCGCGGGAGTATGCTGTCGGTGCGTATGGATGCGGAGACTGTACAAGCCATGATGCCAACGGGTTTGTCAATGGCGGCCATCAACAGTCCCAAGCTGTGCGTGGTGGCTGGTCCCGACGAGGATATTGCTGATTTTGCCCGGCAGCTCGATGATCAGGAAATTCTGAATCAACCGCTCGAAACCAGCCATGCTTTCCATTCGTCGATGATGGAACCCGTTGTTGGCGAGTTTGAGAAGATTGTAAGTCAGATTACGCTGAACCGTCCACAGAAGGCAATTGTATCGACAGTAACGGGTTCCTGGCTAACGGATGCTCAGGCAACCGATCCTGCTTACTGGGCCGATCATTTACGGGCGACAGTGCGGTTTTCCGATGCGATTGCGACCGTTATCGAGCTGGAAAATCCGCTTCTGCTTGAAGTCGGGCCTGGCCATGTAACGGCAACGCTGGCCCGTCAGCAAACGACCAATCGACCCATTACGGTGTTGGCCGGTCTGGTTAATCAACCGGATACAACGATCGCGTACCAGGCCCTCTTAACAACACTTGGACAAGTATACCTTAGCGGACTAGCCCCAGACTGGACGACGTTTTATGCGAACCAGCATCGGCAGAAAGTGACCATACCAACGTACGCATTCAACAGAAAGCGGTGCTGGATCGATCCCGTTGTGGAGCAACTACCCGTAACGGTTCCTTCCAATATAGCTACGCATACCGAATTATCTACCTGTTCATTATCTACCTCCTCACCGATTACAGAGACTAGTATGAGAAAAGACATGTTAATCACTAGGGTCAACGAACTATTAGAACAAGCATCAGGCATTGATATGGACGGAATTACTCCTGACATGAGTTTCCTGGAAATAGGTCTTGACTCATTGCTGCTGACACAGGTTGCAATTACCTTAAAAAATGAATTTAACGTACCGATAACCTTTCGGCAGTTGACGAGTGAGTACACAACTCCCAACATGCTGGCGGCTTATCTCGATACTATATTGCCCACGGCTGAACTACCCGCTGCGGTTCCTCCGCAAGCACCAGTTTATACACAACCTGTTCAGACCTATACCGTACCCGTAATGGATCAGGTACAGGTTCCGATTTCGGTCAATGACTCCGCATTGGGATTAGTCGCGCAACAGCTCCAGTTACTTGCCAAGCAGGTTGCGCTGTTGCAGGGAGGAGCACTGGCAACGCCCGTTTCAGTAGCGCCTATAGCACAGCCCGTACCAGCAACCAATGCAATGGCGCAACAGCCGGCTCCCAAAACCGAATCAGTCACTGTAAACGTAGCTAAAGCTGATACGGCTGACTTAACGCCTGAAGAGAAAATAGAACACAAGAAACCGTTCGGGGCCACCGCCCGAATCGAACGGCAGGTGTCGGAACTGACGGATGAGCAGCAGTTTTTTCTGGAGCGGCTAACCCGCCGGTATAACCAGAAAACTGGGAAGAGTAAAGCCTATGCGCAGGAGCATCGCACACACATGGCCGATCCGCGGGTGGTATCTGGGTTCCGGCCATTGACCAAAGAAATTGTTTATCCGCTGGTTGTTAACCGGTCGAAAGGAAGTCGCCTGTGGGACATCGATGGGAATGAATACATCGATGCCCTGAATGGATTTGGCTCAAATATGTTTGGTTATCAGCCTGATCTGATCAAACAGGCGTTACACGATCAAATCGAAAATGGCTACGAAGTTGGCCCACAGCATGAGCTGGCCGGTGAAGTAAGCCAGCTGGTCTGCGAGTTGACGGGGGCCGATCGGGCCGCCTTGTGTAATACGGGTTCGGAAGCTGTGCTGGGTACGATGCGGATTGCCCGTACGGTAACGGGACGTTCGCTGATCGTTGCCTTTTCGGGTTCCTACCACGGTATTGCCGATGAGGTACTGGTTCGTGGTACCAAGAAATTGAAATCGTTTCCGGCTGCGCCCGGTATCATGCCCGAGTCCGTTCAGAACATGCTGATTCTGGACTATGGCACGGATGAGACACTGAAAATCATTCGTGAACGGGCGCATGAACTGGCTGCCGTACTGGTTGAGCCCGTACAAAGCCGCCGTCCGGAATTTGTGCCTGTCGAATTTTTGAAGCAGGTCCGTAAAATCACCGAAGAGTCGGGTACAGCGTTGATCTTCGATGAAGTGATTACGGGCTTTAGAACACATCCGGGGGGTGCCCAGGCCCTGTTCGGTATTAAAGCCGATCTTGCTTCCTACGGTAAGGTTGTCGGGGCTGGCTTACCGATCGGTGTCATTGCTGGTAAACGGGCGTTTATGGACGCGCTCGACGGCGGTTTCTGGCAGTATGGCGATAGCTCTGTGCCTGAAGTCGGGGTTACGTACTTTGCTGGTACGTTCGTTCGGCACCCATTGGCGTTAGCCGCGGCCAAAGCGTCTCTGGAGTATATGAAGGAGAAGGGAGCATCACTGCAACAGACGCTAACGCAGAAGACGAAGCGACTGGCCGATGCCTTAAACGCAATTATTGACCGTCAGCAAATCCCGCTGGTTGTTGCGCAGTTTGGCTCGCTCTGGAAAATCAAGTTTAAGGAAGATATCGCATACGGTGAACTACTGTTTACACTGATGCGCGAAAAAGGCATTCACATCTGGGATGGCTTTCCCTGCTTCCTGACCGAGGCTCATACCGATGAGGAGATCGATACGATCATTGATCGATTCTCCCGGAGTGTCAACGAATTGATCGAAACCGGTTTTTTTGTGGCTGCTCCGCTACTGACAACCAGAGTGCACGAAGCGGGAGTTGCCCTTACCGGCGAATTACCACCTGTTCCGGGAGCCCGGCTGGGGCGCGATCAGGCCGGAAATCCAGCCTGGTTTGTTGCCAACCCAGATCGCCCCGGTAAATACTTGCAGGTCAAATTAAATGAAATCTGAATGGTCAGAAGTGCTTCTCACACCGATATTACGTTCGTTGAAGTTGACTTCGATCCATTTGTAGGGCCTGAACTTTTGCGACTGGCTCCAGTTACGGAGTCACAGGAAGAAATATGGACATCCTGCCAACTGGGTGGCGACGATGCCAGTAGAGCCTATAATGAGTCGGTTTCACTAAAGCTCAACGGAACACTAGATAAATCTGCTCTGGAACGGGCTTTGCTGGCACTGGTCCGTCGCCATGAATCACTGCGCTCATCATTCAATGCTGATGGAACACAGGTTTGTGTGTTTCAGGTTGTGCCGATCCAGTTAGCATACATCGACTGCTCCGATGAACAGGAAGCGAAGCAGAAACAAACGGTAGCTACCTATATACAACAGGATGCCCTTCATGTTTTCGATCTGCTGAACGGACCGTTGATAAAAGCCGGTCTGATAAAAGTAACTTCTACAGAGCATCTGCTCATTATAACGGCTCATCATATCGTTTGTGATGGCTGGTCAATAGGCATCCTGCTCCAGGATCTGAGCGAGTTGTACTCTGCCTATGCAAAAGGCATCGTACCTAACTTGCCCGAGCCTTCGCAGTACAGCGATTACGCGGTTGAGCAAGCTACATTTATTGAGAGTCCGGAATACCGACGGATCGAGAAGTTCTGGGTTGACCAATACCGTGAGTCGGTGCCCGTCCTTGAGCTGCCAACGGATTTCCCCCGACCAGTCATGCGCACCTACAAAAGTAATCGGCGCGACTATCCGCTAGACGATGCTTTAGTGCTGTTGGTGAAACAGATGGGTATAAAAGCCGGGAGTAGTTTTGTAACAACCCTGATTGCCACAGTTGAGGTGTTACTGCACCGGCTCTCCGGGCAGAATGACATTACGCTGGGGTTGCCCGCTGCCGGTCAGTCGGCTACTGAACACCTTCGGTTGGTTGGGCATTGTGTAAATCTGATGCCGCTACGCAGTTCCTTACGACCGGAGCAAACGTTTCAGTCTTTTCTGACGCAGTGTAAAGAGTCCGTACTCAATGCGTATGAGCATCAGCGGTTAACATTTGGTAGCCTACTCAAAAGACTACCGATTAGTCGGGATGCATCGAGAGTGCCATTGGTGCCGGTCATTTTCAATGTGGATATTGGGCTGGATAATGGCGTCGATTTCTTTGGGCTTGAGCATGTACTGCTCAATAACGCCCGTGAGTTTGAAACCGTTGATCTGTTCATCAACATCAGCGGCTCGTCGGCAACGTCGCTGACCCTGGAATGCTCGTACAATACGCAGCTATTTCAGCCTGATACGATTGATCGGATGGTGGCTGAGTTTACCAGTATCCTGGAAACTGTGGTCGCCAATCCGGGGGTGCGTATTGATCATATCCCATTAACCGATCAGCGCGACCTGCTCCGGAAACTAACGCAATGGAACAACACCGTTGCCGACTATCCAGAGAATACCGCCCTACACGAATTACTGGCGAAGACGGCGGCTTTATACCCTGAAAAAACGGCACTGATATCGAATGGGCAGCACCTGAACTATCAGGTATTGACTGAATCCGCCAATCAGGTTGCCCGATCCATTCAGGCCAGTGGAATAAAGGTTGGTGATGTAGTCGGCGTGATTTTAGACCGATCGCCCGAACTGCTCATTACCTTGCTGGCTATACTCAAGGCTGGCGCAGCTTATGTTCCCATCGATCCTGCTTACCCGCAGGATCGTATTGCGTTTATGCTCGACGATTCGTCAGCACAACTGGTCATTACCGCCAAAAAATACGCTGGACGGATGGATCATCGATCCAGAGAGGTTGTCATTGAATCGCTGCTGGCGCAATCCCAGACTCTTTCTAAAGCCGAACCCACCGTCACTGTTACGGGTAAAGACTTGGCTTACATATTGTATACGTCAGGCTCTACGGGTCGCCCTAAAGGCGTTTTGATCGAACACAGAAACCTCGTCAACCTCCTGTATAGCATGATTACGCTGCCCGGTATAACGGATCAGGATGTGCTGTTGGGCGTTACGACGGTTTCCTTTGATATCGCTGGTCTGGAATTGTATCTGCCACTACTGGTAGGAGCAACGTTGGTGCTGACTGATGCTGAAACCGCAAAGGATGGCCGGGCCCTTCTGGACGTTCTCAAACAGCCGGTCAAAACTGGTGCCTCAATGGTTTCGCAAATAAGCATTATGCAGGCGACGCCAGTAACCTGGAAGATGATGCTGGCTGCCGGTTGGGACGAGAAGTTGCCGCTCAAAGTGCTGTGTTGTGGCGAACCTATGTCAAAAGACCTGGCTCAGAAGCTTACGGCACGGTGCAGCTCGCTCTGGAACATGTACGGGCCAACCGAAACAACCATCTACTCGACAGGTAAGCAGATTCTGGCGACTGACGAAATTATCACGATTGGCTGGCCTATTAACAACACGCAGGTTTACATTCTGGATGAACAACTAAATCCGCTCCCAGAAGGAATTGTTGGGGAACTCTATATTGCTGGCGATGGCGTAGCACGGGGTTATCTGAACCGACCCGAGTTGACAACCGAAAAGTTTGTCCCGAATCCATTTGCCGGCCGGGGAGCCGGTAAGATGTATCGAACAGGTGATTTGGGTAAGTTCATGGCCAATGGCGAGATCCATTGCCTTGGCCGAAGTGATCAGCAGATAAAGATCAGGGGCTATCGGGTAGAGCCGGGTGAGGTAGAACAGGCATTACGGGTTCAGGATGACGTCAAGGAAGCGGTGGTGATCGCGCGCGAAGATCGGCCCGGTGACCAGCGGTTGGCCGCCTACGTTGTTATGAATACGATCATAACCGACGCGCTATTTGCCGCGATGGTCGTGACATGGCGTTCGAAACTGCTGGCGGTTCTGCCCGATTACATGGTTCCATCCGACTTTGTAAGCCTGCCGGAATTACCCGTTACGCCCAACGGTAAGATTGATCGAAATGCCCTGCCCAAGCCGGATAGTGCGTTGCGGTCGTCGGACAAGGGATTTGCCGAACCTACTACCGAAGCAGAAAAGCTGATTACCGACATCTGGGCGGAGGCACTTGGTCTTGGAAGAATCGGTATCCATGAGGATTTTTTCGAGTTGGGGGGGCACTCAATGATCGCGGTTCAGGTTATGACGCGTCTTGAAAAAGAGACCGGGCGACGATTGCCTTTATCGACCCTTCTGACGTATCCGACAATTCACAAACTTGCTCAGCTTCTTCAGGAAAACAAGCCGGTAACGAAGTGGAAATCGCTGGTGCCGATTAAACCACAGGGCAACAAAACACCGATTTACATAATCCATGGCATTGGCCTGAATCTGTTAAATTTCAGTAGTTTTCTGGCGAATATGGACCCTGAGCAGCCTATATATGGGCTACAGGCGCGGGGGCTGGATGGTATCGACGAGCCGCTGGATACGATGGAAGGCATCGCGTCATTTTATAATTCGGAGCTATTGGATCAGAATCCTTCGGGACCATACGCCATCGCTGGCTATTCGTTTGGTGGCTACGTGGCCCTTGAGATGGCTCGTCAGTTGAAAGCAATGGGCAAAGAAGTGAAAATGCTGGCCATGCTCGATACCAATGCGCAGGAGTGGGAGGCAAATTATTCGCTGGTAGACCGGCTAAGTCGTAAAATTCTTCGGCAGTTTCCCAAGATGATCTGGTTCGCTAAATCGCTGTTGAAGCATCCTGTCTCGACTATTCGTTATCAGCAGGAGTATATTGAACGTCAGGTCAATGGTTTGCTTAAGACAGTTGGTTTGCGGGATGAACCCGAACCAGAAAAAGGACTTGATTTACTGAGTCTCATTATCGAAAAACACGAGACCGCGTACCAGAATTACACCATGAAGCCATATGACGGGATTGTCGATCTCTTCAAGGCAAAAACCCGGCTCTATTTTGTTGATGACAATAAATTTCTGGGCTGGAAAAAATACGCCTTAAAAGGCGTTCGTGTACACGACGTTCCCGGCGACCATGAAATGATGTTGTTACCCCCTAATGACAAGGTTTTTGCCCACGTATTGCAGAAAGCGCTGGATAACCATTGACGAAAAAGCTGGCTTAAACGCCAGCTTTTTCCTGTAAATTGATGAGCTGCCCCAGCATTTTTGTGTACAGCAAAGCCGGACCAGCTATACCAGGACGATATTTCTTCAACGACAGATAGTTGTCTTTAGCAAAGTCATTCCAATTAGACGCATTCAGATGAACACGTCCCAGTGATATGCACGGTTCGTGAATTTGCGTCGTATGCCACCATTTTGTCGGAAATAGAATCGTTTCGCCCTGTTCAACAGTTACGCGTAATGGTGTCGCCTTTTTGAATAGTGGGTACTTTTCATAATTAGGGTCGAAAACGTTCACCTGAGAGATCTTTGCATTCTCTTCCCTTGGATACATGAAAGGCGTCTGCTCCGGTGGATAAAGAATAAAATCTTTTGATCCGTACAACTGTGTGATTTGTGTGTGCAGAAACAGCGCGTCAACGTGAAGGAATGGGAAATAACCACCGTTGCCGCCCAGGAAAATCTCGTAGACTTCCGTTCCGTTAAGCATGAACTTGGGCAGCAATGGATGCTTGATACGGTCTGATTTGGCGTAAATTATTTCGGGCTTTAAATCAGCTAACAGTTCAGGAGCCCGATGTTCGATATTAAAGTTAAATGGATACGGGGCTGGATTTTCTGGAGTAGATTTTAGCATTAGATCCACGTATTCGGGTAGTGAATACGTTTTTCCTTTGATCTCTTTAGTTATGTGGCTATAATTCTTTTTAAAGAATTCCGGGCTAAATTTCCCCATTGCTTTCCAGTCTTTGGTTGCATCGGTCAACACAACAGGAATAGCCGGTTCGATATATTCATTAATAAGCTCCTGCCGGGAAATATTGCTACGCTTGTCTATTTTCGTTATCGTATTGTTAGCCGTCTTAGAGGCTATTGATTGAGTTTCCATACCAATTAATTGTTTGAAATCAGAAGATTATTCAGGTGCTGGTAATGCTGTTACGATGCTAATTATATGCTGACCATTTTTGATGAATAGGTACTACAGGAGTGCCTGTTTATACTCCTTAATTTCCGTAAAAGAGAGCTTATAAGCCAGTGTTAATACGGCATAGGTTAGACCACCTAAAAGAATTTCTATTACTGTGTTCATCAAGCTAATGTTGCCCGCAAATTGCTTGTAGGAATAAACAACACTAACCATAATTAAACAAAAGATAGTGGGCTTAATAATATCCTTCAAAAAGCTGCCAAAGAAGTCTCCGATCAGGTGCTGGACAAGAATAAAATTGCCGATCAGGTTAAATAGAGTGGCGAGCAAAAAGGCTACAGCGATCCCCATAACGCCCCATGAATGGCCAAGCCAATAGACCAGGGGGAGTTTTACCAGCAACGTAGCGAAATTCAGATAAAACAACAGATTCGGCTTTCCTTTTGTAAAAGCCAGCGTAAACAGGGGATGGCTTAGGCAGGAAAGAATGGCTACGAAGACAAACAGATAGATCAACTCTACTGTCTTGTCCCAACCCGGACCGTAAATTAGAGGTACTACACTATCGGCGGTGATAAATAAACCAGCCAGCAACGGCATATTGCAATAGCTGATAAAATCAAGAATTTTTAAGTACGATCTTTTCAGGCCAGCTACATTATCTTTCATTTTAGCCAGAATAGGATAGGCCACTTGCAGGATAATAGGGTTGAGTTTTGATGTTGGATAGACTGCTAATTGATAAGCAATTGTGTAGTAGCCAAGCATTTTCACGCCGAGCATTCCACCGATAAAAATAGTGTCAGAATTGGCCTGCATGAATCCCAGGAGGCCATCGGCCAGGTTGAAGAAACCGAAACGTAGGTGCTCTTTTATATTACTAAGATCGAAGGCTAGCGTAGGGATGAAAAACCGAATGCCAAAAGCAATTTGCAGGACTACTTTAATGGCCTGCATGACCAGGGAGCCAATTATCAACGATAATTCTTCATAGCCACTATAGGCTAGCCCAATCGTTACGCCGGAGCCCGTAACTGTACCAATTATATCAATAATAGCGATCGATTTGAACTTCAATTCTTTCTCTAAAAGAAACAAATAAAGCTGACCGAAATAAACGATTAAAAAATAGCACGACGAAAACTGTAATACTCGACCCAGTTTTGGCTCGTTATAAAAGGAGATAATATAAGGAGAAGTAAATTGAATGATAATAAAAATGGCGAACCCAACAAGTAAATTTAGAAAGTACAAAGTTGACAAAACCTGTCGGTCACTTTCCTGCTTATAGATGATTGAATTTGAAAAGCCGAGGTTAGAAAATATCTGAAAAAAACCAATGATTAATGTACTGATGCTTACAATACCGAACGATGTTGGTTCAAGCAGGCGGGCCAATACGGCTACCTGTACGAATTGAAATAGGGTTGATATGGTAGTGGCTATGGTAATCCATTTCCCACCGTTCATTGCTTTACTCGTGTTACTCATATGTGTATTACTTGTACTTGCCTATAGATGCAGCGAATCGTCTACCGGTTTTTTATAATCTTCTTTACTGATCGCGCTTCGCCCTGTCGTATGTCGAGCACATAAAGACCGTATGGCAGCGTACTCAGATCTACTTTTTCCTTAAATGTCCGCCCGGATTTAGGGTAGCCTAGCTGCAAACGTTGCCGTCCCGCCGTGTCATAAACGGTTATGTCTACAGGGATAGTCGCTCCATTGTCGAGCACCAATTCAACAAAATCGGTCGTTGGATTTGGGTAGACCAGTAGTCCACTTAAATCGGCTGATTCCTGAGTGGATTTGGAAGAAGGCATGACGAATACAGGCGTTTCGCTCACGTTTACGGTAATCGTTCCCGACGTGCTTATTTGGGTCGTTTGTGTCATTACATCGCTGCCCACTTTCGGAGTGCAGACCTGAACGGTATCCCCTTTGCTTACGGTCAGTTTGTACGTTCCCGTTCGCCCGCGTTCATCGGGTATGAGCATTACGTAAGCCGATCGCCCATCCAGTTCGTAACGGTCCACCACTGGATCAGTGCTGATTGTCTCTTTATAAAGGAAGTTACCAAGTAGCTGACGAGCCTGGTATAAATAGTCGGCCGCTGGTTTCCGGGTTTTGTCGCCATTCACTAAACCCATCGAACTGAACTGCGTTGCGACCTGTAGGTTGTCGTCGTAGAGCTGGTAGAAGAATAGTCGGTCGATCCCAACTCTCGTGTAGAGCAGCGCGGTGCGGAGAATCCAGTCGGCTTGTGTTTCCAGTACGCTTTTATTGCCGATCACTATCGCTTTGAATGGGCTGCCCTGGTTAACATCGTACCCGGCTTCTGTAATCCAGACCGGAACATCGTTTGCCGACTGGTGGGCCAGTGCCACAAAGGCAGCCGCCTGTTCACCTACACCGGCTAGTTCTGGAGCAGCACCACGGCTCCCACCCCCGCTTTGCGATGATTTGGCATCGTTGGCGTACAAGTGCTGGTTAATAACATCCCAGCAAAGATTCACCCGACCATCGGGCAGGTAACCTCTGTATTCCCGGCACCAGTCAATCATGGCCCGAACATAATCCGTTGTCGAAGCGGCCAGGCCACCAATTACGACGGTCATCATCGGATCGGCATTTTTCACGCCAACGCCTGCCCCGAGCGTATTCTTATGGCCGTCATAAAAAGCCGACAAGTTGGCGGCATATTCGCGGCCTGACTGATACGCATTTCGGCCTTTCCAGGTCTTATCTCGCTCATTCTCGCATTCGATGTAACGGATCAATCCCGTACCAATTTTAACTCGGTTGGTGCCAGCCCAGGTCGTCACATCGCTAACCTTCACCAGTGATGAGCTTACGTTCTTATTGCTACCGTATCGGGCTGCAAACTGAAAACCAAGTTTAGCCTGCTCTATGTACGATTTGGGGGCTGATAGATCGCTGCCATACGGTGCTGGTACGTTTTCGTGATCGCGGCCGCCTTCCGGATACGTTTCTTCCAGCCATTTAGGAATTGTTTTAATACACGCTAAAACCTCAATGCCTTCCGTTTTACAGCGTTCGTAGATCGCGTCGTAATTCCAGCTGCCGCTACCCGTTGGGTTGAACGTATAGCTACCTTTGGTAGACTCCAGTTTTTCCCAGTCGATATAATGGCGAACGGACGAAAATGCCTTCATGGCATTGACCCGGCTGTCATCGACCTGCCACGGAGAACTGCCTTCCTCAAAATTCCATTCGAATACGTTGACGCCCAACGCCTGCTGGAAAGGAGTGGACCGTACAGGAGTAGGTGAAATGGGCACCTGGCTGGCCTGATACGAGCCATATAATTCCATTTCGGTTGGGTAGGCTCCGGACGTATTGATGACCAGGTAACGTGCACCCGTTACTGCCGTTTTTAGGTTGAATTCATCGGGCTGGGCAGGATTGGGACCTACCCATGACTGGTATCGTTCCCCTGTGAAGCGAGCGATCGGGATTCGTTCCCACTTATCCGTAATGATCGACAATATCATCGGTGCATCGGCGTTTGTGCCTGCTCCATCATAAAAACGAATACTCTCAATGCTCATTGTTTCTCCGTTGAGCAGGGGGTAATAAGCGTCGTAATTCGTTATTAATTTATTCCAGCCCGTGTTTACACTCGTTTCAGTTATGCCATCAAACAGTCCGTCAAGTCCATTGCTGACATTGTTTACCTGATACCAGCGTTTGGGATCGATTGCTATTTTGCTCGCTGAGTTCATGGTCATTGATGTTGCTGAATGAGGAATCGTAGGTTCTCCCGTTCGGGCAAAAATCAATAGTGCAATGAAGGCAGCTGGCACTGTAAGAACTGTTTTTTTCATTGTTGAGGGTAAATTCATTCGGTGGGATAGCCAGTTGATCATCAGTTTGTCAATAGTACGGGCTGATACGTCTAGCCTATCAGACATTTCGGTTTATAAGCGGGTTATCGTACCAACAAAACGGATCTGGCACGAACGACGGGTCACTGCTTGGAAACAGGCCTGCCAGGTGTAAAGCGGGCTTGTTCATACGTCCAGGTAAAACCAGTCGTGTAGAACTATATTTTTGTGTAATACTTCGTAATGAAGCGGCCTTATTTACCTTTAAAGCTGCGTGACGTTGTTACCGTATTGTATAGTTATGACTATGAGGACACTGTTTCGTCACCCATTAGTAGAAGGAATTAATGTAGGTGAAATAGCTTACTAGTCAGACTGTTAGCTTTGTGTCAGAGTTGATTGATAGGGTTACTTTTGGCTGAAATTCAGAATTGATTATGGTGCCTGTTACCGTTTCCTGCGGAACTATAGAAGGTGTTGACTGGCAGGATTTATCTGCTAGTACGTTTACTGAAAAGCTAGCTGTTTTTCGATTGCACGTGGCTAGCAATGCACTGATTCCTAGTGATGTATATGCGATTTTGCAGTCTGACGAGCACGAGCGGGCAACGCGGTATCGACGGCAAGATGACCGGATTCGATTTGTCTACGGACGGGCAATGGCAAAGGCTGTAATTGGTAAATTCACGGGTCAGCACGCTACCGCTATTCAATTTGTTTCCGGTGTCAATAATAAACCGGAGTTGGCGGGCATCACTGACTTTCACTTCAACCTGTCTCATACCGCAAACTGGATACTACTGGCTGTATCTAGATCGAATGTTGGTATTGATGTTGAAAAGATAATAACCGATTTTCCTTTTCAGGATATTCTACAGAATAGCTTTGGTTCAGAGGAGCAACAATATGTTAAAGCCAGCGCTAATCCAGTTGATGCATTTTATCGTTTATGGACGCGCAAAGAAGCGCTTATCAAAGCAACGGCTAAAGGAATGGATGATGACTTCAGTCGTATTCCATCATTGGACGGTGACCATATAACCGAGTCCGATTCGATTGGGAAAGCAGGTTTCTGGACCGTGACCAGCTTTAGCGTAGCGGATGATTACGCGGCCGCCCTCGCTCATCCATTAGCCGCAGAAATTCCTGAATTTTATACCGTCGGGAGTGGCCTACTGGAATTATGCTAGTCCAATAGGAGTGGGAGATTTAAAGAGTAACGAAGCCCGTCAACTTGATTCAACAGTAGCAATTAGTAGTCGTCTGCACGTTTGTTCTGTTCATTCTAAGTTACGCTTTCTTCTGAAATAACTCCAGGTATTTGTTCGTCCAAAAGACCTGATAGCCAGCTGGATCTTCTCCCTTCTTTTTGTATAAATCGTTTATTTAATTTTAAGAGGCATGGTCGTTGCCAGAATTGCGGGTGGATTAGGCAATCAGTTGTTTCAGTATGCTTTGGGCAGAAGCCTTGCCCTTCGAAATAACACGTCGCTTTATTTCGATCTGAGCTACTATAAGCAGGAGTACGCAACGGATACCCCCCGAAAGTTTAAACTCTATCCATTCAATATCGACTACGTTCTGCTCGATACGTCGCCTTTTCTGTACGTGTCGAAAGCGACGAAGCTAGCACCAAACCGGACGCTTAAACCCCTTTTTGAATTTCTAGAGGAGAGTCAGTTTCATGTTGAACCCCGGGTCTTAAAAGCCAAATCCAGCTTTATTATTACAGATGGATGCTGGCAATCAGAAGATTATTTCAGCGACTGTGCCGATGTAATTCGAAAGGAGTTGACGTTCAAGCGTCAAACCGGAGAAACATTCGACTACTACAAGGAAATAATAAGGCAAGCCGAAATTCCGGTATCACTGCACATCAGGCGTGGCGATTATGTCTCTCATCCTGAATTCAGCCAGTCGTTTGGATTTCTTGGTCTCGACTATTACCAGCAAGCAATCCCATTACTGCTGAATCAATTCCCCACGGCTAAGTTCTTCATTTTCAGTGATGATCCGGATTGGGTCAAACAAAATCTGACCTTAAATGTACCCCATGAGTTCGTAACCAATGCTGGCTCCGAAGCCGATCTTGACGATCTTCAACTGATGGGCTTATGTTATCACCACATTATTGCCAACAGTTCGTTTAGCTGGTGGGGAGCCTGGTTGAACCCGCGAACGGATAAGGTCGTAATCGCGCCAAAGCACTGGTTTAAAAATAAACCAACCTGGAACACAAAAGACCTTATTCCGACCCGTTGGATTCGTATCTGAATACGGCATCAGGCAGCGGGTCCAGCCGACATCAACTGATTGGAAGGTGAACGGGTTTTTGCTCGACCGTCATCTGTGTAATGACGGCTTCAAATTCCTCGGCGCGGTGCTTCCAGGAGTTGTTGCTGGCCATCAAAATCCGCTCGTCAACTCGTGTCGTGCTACTGTCGCTTAACGAGTGTCGGAGTGCCTGAGCAAAATCAGCGGGGCTGGCAGCTAAGGCAATCACTCCGTCAAAATCGTCTAGTAATGAGAATGGCGTCGACACAACAGGTAGGCCAGCAGCCAGATACTCGTTGATTTTTAACGGATAGATCGTGTACGTATGCGCATTACAAACGAATGGAATCATCGCTGCCGTCATTTTTGCCAGTAAGGCGGGTAATTCGGCGGGCTGTTTTGGGGGCGTAAAAATAACGTTGGCGTATCTGCTCAAACGCTGGCTGATAGCAGGCTCATGTACCTCGCCAACAAATTGGAAGATTACGTCGTCCATGGTTTGAACGCAGTATTCTACCAAATCAAGATCAATGCGATCGTCTGCGGTTCCCAGATAACCGACTACCGGTTTAGACTCGGGCAGGGGTTTTTCCAACTGGCGGGCTTGATTGAACAAGTCGAAATTAACTCCATTCTTCACACAAAAGGCATTGGGCTGTAAGGTCGACTTCGCCTGTCGTAATGTCTCGGACGTTGTAACAACGGCGTCGACCCGACGGAGGTATTCGGGTTCGTAGCGGCTCCCATGACGGCTCATCCACTTGGCAATGGTTATTTCATCGAAACAGTAGTAAATCGTTGCCGATTCACGCAATTGCTCCATCATAAGCAGTCCAAAAACCGGATTCATGCCATTCACAACCAGTGGATTGCTTATATCTAGCTGGTGCATCACCCGGCGAAGCTCTTTTACTAACCGTCTGATATTCCACTGAATAAATAGGTCGTGTGGTTTAGCCGACAGCCAGTTGACAGGCAACATCATCGGTGGTGTCCAGACGTAAACGTCGCCACCGGTCTCGACTATTTTTTTGGTAAGCGGGCTTTCTAACCGCATCAATTTCCGAGTAGGAACAGGCTGACGGCCAAGAAGCCCCATTGCCCAATCCTTCATAGTATACTGATAATCGACATACAGAACCCGGTGTCGTACAGAAAGCTCAGTCATCAACTGGACAACGGCTTTCTGAAAATCACCTTCCCAGGGTGTCTGGCCAACACAAATTATACTATCGAACTTGTTCATATTCGGAATAGGCGGTGAGAAAGCCCGCGCCCTACACAGCTTGTTCAGTCTTCAGATGTTTTGGTATCGTGCGGAGCAAGCGGAGTCAGGTAAGATACTGCTCGGTTCACTTCTTTTTTTACTCGCTTTCCCAAGGCTTGCCAGAGGGTGCCATCCTTCATCAGGGTGCGAGGTCCCGTCCAGACACGCGCCGATGACGTTTTCATCGGCACGACCCGGCCGTAAGGCATCATGTCGAAGCAAATACGTCCATCTTCGCCCCATGTTCGATTATGCATCATGTACCCAGCCTTGAGCCCTGCCTCGCGCAGGTAGCCCATGCTGATACCGTAAGCGTTGAGATAAGGACGTTTAAACTGACGAAACTCGGCAACAATATCTTTCAGTGTTTCGTGTATGGTAAGTTGCCACCGGGGCAGTTGTGTGTTGGCAATGAACGAGTAGCGGCCGTAGACGCAGACCACGCCGGGCTGGTCTAGCTTCTTCATCATTTCGTTCAGCCAGTTGGCCGGATAAAGACAATCGGCATCAGCCAGCAACATGTATTTACCGGTGGCCATCTCCTGGCCCATTTGCCGGGCAGGGCCACACCCCTGAATGGGCTGGAAAAACTTCTTGACGTGTAGTTTATCGATAGTATCCTGGGTTCGGTCTTTCGAATTATTATTGACCGTAACGATCTCAAACGGAATTGATGTTTCCAGGTATGAAAGGCTGCTAATGCTGCGGAGAATATTTACCTCTTCGTTGTAAGCGATCACCATGATAGAGACTACAGGCTTGCTACTAAGCCGTTGGTCCAATCGTGCGTTGATTTCGTCGAACACCGATTGGGGTACCTGATCAACGCTGTCGAATGGGTATTCGTGGCGTTTCAACCAGGCAGGATTTGATAAGAGATTCATAGTTTTAGGTATATAAATTAGAGGATAGCACTAGTAGTCAAAACAGAATCCGGCAATTTTAGGCATAGCATAGTCCTGTCAACTATGCAGACGCACTAGCCAACTGGCCCGATACACCCATAGTAGAAACATGATCAATACTTGGTAACTGCTATATTGTCAGGCCATTACTGACTGGCTTTCCGGCTTTGTATCCCAGCGTTCGCCAGTTGTAAATAAAATAGATGCAATGTAAAGCATGGTACAGGTTGGGAACTGACTCAACGTGGGGTTTGAGTAGCACATTAATGTAATACCGATAAAATTTGCTAATAGGGCAATCATAAGCCGGAATAGCCACGGGTCTTTAATCTGCCAGACTTTGTAAACCCCATAACCTATAATGGTGGCTAGCATAAGTAAGTAGAGCGTAAGTCCAACGACGCCCGTTTCGATCCAGATTTCGACATACCAGCTATCGGGTGGAATCTGAGCCGCAAAGTGATTCGGTGAGAATCGAGCACCGGTATCCGCCGACGTGCCAATACCGGCACCAAACGGTAAAGAGCGCAAGTAAGCTTTCAGTTTCTGCTGGTTTTCCAGGCGAACCAGAAAAGAAGCATCTGCATTGGGTTGCAACGCTGTTCGAATCCGGTAAATCTGATAAACCGAGTCGCCAATATGAGTAAAAAGCAAAATGACCAGAATCGGAATGGCCACAAAAATACCCCGGATAATGAGGACGGGATCACGGCGAAGAAACAGATAGGAGGGGTAACCTGCAACTAGCACGAAAAAAGCACTGCGAGTACCAGAAATAGCATAAGCCCAGAAGAAGATCAGAATCAGAATGGAATACCCGATCTTCTTCAGCACTCCTTTGTCTTCGAAAAGCCGGAATGAGCAGAAAAGCGTGGCACTGGCCATCTCTGCCCCAAATTGTGATGCATCCGAATAAAAAGAGAAGCTACGCAACTGGCCCCACAATACGTGGGTTTTGGCATTTCCTGCGGCTAGCCACATCCGTTCGGCTTCTACCAGTCCGATGTATTGCTGTTTAAAGCCCCATAGCGCAGCAAAGAAAGACCAGATCAGCCATGTTTTGATGAGCAGACGAATATCTTCTCTGGTGATCGGCATAACCAGCATAATGGTACCCATGTAGAACCAGTTCAATGAAAAGGCCCGTGCATGATAAAACCAGGCTGGCTTATAAGGTGCCTCCGGGTTTAGCAACTCCAAAATCGTGTAGAGCAGCCAAAATACCAACGCGAAGTAAACCGGATGCCGCAGCCTCCTCCAGTTCATACGCTTTGCATTCAAAAATACGCTCAACAAGGTTAGCATCAGAACACTGTCCATGGCCAGACCCATAGGGGCCTCGGTCAGTAGAAACCGAGTGAAACCAAGCATAAAGCTTAGGTGAATGTAGACTAATAAACCGATCTTCGGTTCCATCAGTATACACGTCACCAGTATCAGCGCAACAGGAGCGCCGACGGTCATCACCGCACCCATAACGCCAAAGTTGCCAATAAGCCAACCGCCTAACATGGCCATTAGAACGCCAAAAACCGTTAGGAACCAGCGGTTGTCGCGTAGTTGGTCGTTTAATAAAATAGTTCGTTCAAACATAACGGCTTAGCGTCAGTGCAAGAGCTTTATGCTGCGTATACTAATTATGGATAGGATGGGCTAGCTAGTTTAATGCCTTATATACGTTGAGCGTCTGGGCAACCGATTCAGAGAGTGGAAATTGGTTTAGTCTCTTTTTCCCCGATTCAACCAGTTTCTTTCGTAGTTCAGTATCCGTTATGATTGCATCTATTGTGCCAATCAGATCATCCAGACTAGTCGGGGAAAAATAAGTTGCCGCGTCGGCAGCTACCTCCCTAAAACAATCGGTATCGCTCAACACCATCGGACAATCCGTCCGGAAAGCTTCAAGAATGGGTAGTCCGAACCCTTCGTAAAGCGAAGGATAAACGAAAGACAGCGCATTCCGATAAAGAAAGTTAAGTTCCTGATCGGTTGCATTGACGTGATGGACCCAATCCTGTAAGCCTAACCGATGGACAAACTCTCGATCCGCAATTGCCATACTCCCGCCACCCGTCAAGACAACATTTAAATCAGGGTAACGCGTATGTAACTCTTTAAAGGCATTCAAAAATAGATAAAAGTTCTTGTAACCGCTACGATCACCTACATAGAGTAAGTAGTTTTCAGGCAAATTCGCTACTGGCTGACTAACCAATGGTGAGGTTGTATCAATGCCATGATAAATGACATGGATCTTATCCGGATCAACATCAAAAAGGCTGATCAGATCGGTTCGTGTTGTATTTGAAATGGCAATGATGGCATCCGCCCGTTCAATATTCAGCCGCTTTTGGTGGGTCAGTGGGTCCTGTGCCCAGAAGTATTCGGGTAGCCGCTCATAGGTCATATCGTGAATCGTGATGACCAGCGGTTTACGTAATGATTTCAGGAAATAAGGATTGTAGTAAGTTGGATGGAAAACATCGAAATCCTGCCTGGTCAATAATTGCTTACAGTATAGTTCATTAATACGGTAACCGACAGATTCCTTCTGGCGAATCAATCGACCCGATACACCCTTATTCAGGGGCAGTGATTCATGTCGGAGGTAGTGATTCTGACTGTGCAACACACCCAGCTTGTAACTAAAATTAGTCGAGTCCCTTAGGCCATCCATTACGCTGGCGAAGTATCGGCTGATACCGCCGTAGCGCTGGGTGCTAAACTTCTGATGATCGATAAATACGTTCGTCATGAAAGTATCGGCTTAGGACAATCGATAAGTTGGCTCGCTCCTTTATACGTTTTCTTTTTGCCACAAACTAAAAATGGTACGCCATATAATGTGCATATCCGTCTGAAAGGAAAAGGTCCTGGAGTACAGAATGTCGAGCTGCGTCCGCTCCCAATCCGACATAGGACCTTGCCCTTTGGCTCGTTTTGTAATCTGCCAAAGACCAGTCAGACCCGCTGGTCCTGCAAACCGCTGAGCAAATTCGTCGGAGGTTAACTTTTCAGCTTCGTAAAGAGGCAATGGACGGTTGCCCACCAAAGACATATCACCGATCAGGATATTAAGCAGTTGCGGTAATTCATCGATGCTACTGTTACGGAGAATGGAACCCAATCGGGTAATGCGTGGATCATTTCGGAACTTCATAAACTTAGCCGCATCTTCATTTTCCCGGAGAAACAATTTCTCGCAGATCAGTTGATCATGATCGTAGAGTGGTTGCTGGCAAGCTACACCCCGCTGTCGGCAGGAGTCACAGGTAAATGCAGCTCGGCTTTCTATAACCTCTTCGAGACTACTGATTTCTTGTGGTTTCGTATAGATATTCTGCGAAGCAAGCTCTCGAAGTTGCTGGTCCGCCCGTGAGCTCATCGTCCGGAACTTGAACATGCTAAATACGTGAAAGTTAGTCCCTGCCCGCTTTGATCTGTATAAAATTGGTCCCCTCGAATCTAGTTTTATCAATAGGGAAACTACCACCAGAAGGGGTGACAACGCTAGTAATATAGACAACGAGACAACAATATCGATAGCCCGTTTCCACCAGGGGAGTTCGAACTGACGATTTGCTGATACTGGCCTTTTGTCCGGAACTGATAGTATACGCGTATTCAGCTCTAGGTAATACCTTATTTTCGATTGTAAGGCGTAATCGTCTTTGCCAATCGTGAGAATATCGGTAACACCAGCGGTTAACACGTCTTCCAGCAGATCAGGCTTTACGAAGCGACTGGCAATCAAAACAGGAACCGACTGGTTTGTGGCGCTGGCTCTTGCCAGAGATGCCAGTGTTTGGCCGCTATGCTTGTCTGCTATTATTAAATCGACTGTCGGATTATAGGCCAGCCATTCTTCAGCGTCATCGACGTTTCTAAACCGCACGATTGAGCAGGAGTCACTGACCAGCGAGACAATCTGGTCGGCAATCTGATCATCTTTCTCCACTAACAAGAGACAAGCTAAAGGTGCAATATCCACGAGATTCGGCCCGATGACGATTTCTGTCATTACTGTAATAAACTTTGGCATATATTTTGACAAGTAATAGACAATACACTAGGTACTATCTGGCTTTGGCTGTTGTCAAAAAAATGCATTGGTCTTTTTTAGATAGAGATTAATTAGTCATTCAGTCTTTATTATAAAGTTTCCGGTGAACCAGTGAAAAAAATAAGCTGAAGGTTAACTCACGAGCTGTTATTTGGCTCGTCTGGCATCCTTTGCCTTTTAGTTTACGAAGTAGAGGATGAGTATTGCTTTTCTACGATCCAACTAGTGACTATCTAGTAGTCGAGTTGGCACGTATTTTGATATTAACAAGAGGTGACTTACGATCTAACCTGATAAACCCAGTAACGAAAAAACTATGCGCTTTGAGCAACAAGATAACCTCTCAGCAGCATGGATAAAATCCGTGATTTTGGTTGCCAGGATGGCTTGTCTTCACTGGGAAGATGAGACGATTTCTGTTCAGGAGATTCTTCTTTCGCTGGAGCAGTACGACGTAAAATAGCGTGTATTTTGGCCTTTACTTCCAGTGGATTGAAGGGCTTAGAAATGTAACTGTCAACCCCCTGTTCGAGGCACTCTATCCGAGTATTGCTGTCGGGAGCATTTGAAAGTACAATGATTGGCGTTTGAAAGATGAGCTTACTCATTCGAATAAGTTTTGTCAGTTCAAGTCCACTAAAAACGGAGAGATTCAATTCGGTGAGTACACAGTCAAACCGGTTGCCCTGGATTAGCAAGCGAGCGGCATCATGACCTGTGTTGGCCACAGTGATATGAAAATCTGCTTTCAACGTTTGTATGAGAATATCAGCTACATAAGGATTTTCATCCACTATTAGCAAATGATATTTTGAATTCATCTTATCGCTATTTTAGTTCTGAAGATGGGTTAGATCTAAATTTTAGACTACTTACACCATAGCAGGTTACCTATACATGAAAAAAAAAGCACGATAAACACGGTATATAGCGAATAGATAGTAGTTTTAAGATTTACTTATACGTATCGGTGCAATCATTGACTAGTAGATGGTAATTTATCTGTTAATCAGATAGTTATCTATATTTTCATTTAAATGACTTACAGGGGCATGTGTATGATTATATAATTATTACTATTTTTAATTTAATTATTAGGATCTACAAAAAAATAATAAACATTACAACACATACCTTTTACACAATTTCTTTATTAGCCCACTTGTTTTATAAAAGTGATATTAGTAACATAAAAAATACTCTCTAGATTATTTTAGAACTTATACTTTCGCAAGACCAGTACTAAACTTGTCCTAGTTGATCTGTTTGCTCATGAACGGCTTCTACTTCGTTCATAAAAAAGTATGACGATCATGGCCAGAAAAATTTAGGTATCAGAAGTCGTAGACAAGGACAATCAGAAAGACGACAAGGCAGGCATTTTGGTCGACATCTGCATTCGCGTATGCTGGTGGTATTGTCTGGTAACGAAGCTTTAGCTGTTTGGGCATGTACAGATAAGAAAGCATCTATCGTCAATCGAGATACTGCGAATATGAAAAAGGGAGTCATCTCTGACTCCCTTTTCAACTAAAAACCTTCCTTTTCGGCTTCCTTATCTTTCTTTTTCTCGTCTTTTTTCTTTTCGTCTTTGACTACTTTTTGACCGGGCTGCACTTTCGGTTTTGGAGCCGGTTTGCTCTTCGTCTTATATTGGTCGAGATACCGATCAACAAACGTGGTCTTTTCGTCAATGGTAGCCGGAACCAACTCAATAGTAGCCTTCGAACTGTTTTTCGAACCGGCCAGCAGGCGATCATTAATATCCTGCTCTGATGTAATGATTGCTAGTTGACCAATCGCTGTGGGCGAACTGCCGGGCTTATAATCGTAAAATACCCATACATCGGGCGATGATTCCAGATAAATGCTCGCTTCATCACCGTTCGCGGTTTTACGAATCTCGACAAAACCATCCATCTGGGCATTGATGTCCGTTGCCGCAATGTTTGATACGCCTAGTTGCCCCGTACTGTAGAAAGCGCCAAACTTATCGGACCAGCGCATGTTCGCGTTCGCCAGCACAAGCATACCGCCCAGCTTCGGCGATGCCTGGTTGAGTGGGGCATGTTGGTTCTGGGCTTTGGCCCGGTAGGCATCTACGGCCGGTTGACCGATCAGGGGTAATAGTTTATCGGAGAGTCTGTTTAAATCATCGTCAGCGGCCTCGTCGTTCTTCTCATCCTGGTTCGTCTTGACGAGCTTATCGGCAATAAGAGTATTGATTTGATCCGGTACCGGAAACGAAAAGGCCAGCAACGTATTCAATCGGTATTGGCTGCTGTCGATATTGATTCGGGCTGATCCGGAAGCCAGCAAATACTCATTCGGGCCAGCGTTCAGTAGATTCATTTTGCCCTTAAACGTCATCAAACCGCGAGCGTCATTAAACGTGAACGCGTTCTCGACCTCATCGGATGCGCTGCCTGCACTGTCTGGGCGGCTGGTACTGTCGGCAGAGGCAATGGCTACCGCTGGCTGACCCGCCGGTAAATCACTGCCTTTGGAAACAATGCGATATACCTTGTCTTTTTCATCGTAGCTCATAATCCCGGTTGCCGAGAAAAGATCATCATCTTTCGAATCTTCTTTCGGGGAGAGGAAAGTAGGGTAGAGCCCGGTGCCACCAACCCGGAAATGAATCCCGGCAACCAGTTGCTGATCGCCCTCGTTCTTCAGGTTTTTGTCGACCTTTATTTCGAGTCGTTCTGCTATTTTTTCTTTAAATGGAATCCAGCCACTGATCAAATCCCGCCGTTTTTTTAGCGCCGGTTTAATGGCTCCATCCAGGGCCAGGTCCTGTTCCGGAGCCTGCATGGTAATGGCCCCTTTGAACAGCATTTTTGGCGCTAGTTGAAGGTTATCGTTTTCGTCGACATCGGCACGGGCAACAGTAAAATAGGTTGTAGCCGATTTTTGTGCTGCGTTACGCTTACTCCGGGCTGGCTTCTTCGTGTCGGCGGTCAGGGTCGATGAGGCAACCGCCGGCGCTTCCTTCAGTTCAAAACTTCCCATTTTGATGCTGGCGGTATCGCCTTTCGCCGTGGCAAACAGATAGGTTGCATCGCCCGCGAAGCGTGTCCGGGAAATGATCTGAATGTTGCCGTTTTTGAGCTTGTGAAACAGGCTGATGGTGTCCAGTTCCAGTTTTGCATTTTTCAAGGCCAGCATCTCGCCGTTGCGCCGAACGGTGACAAGTCCTTTGTCGGGATAAATCCGGGCGTCAGCCGAGGTTATGTAAGGAACACCGCTGATGTTGAGCATCATCTTTTCAACGTCGTACAGAGCTGCCGACCCATTGAACGTTAAGCCTTCCTGCTCAGCCGCCGTGGCTGTAAACGTTGAGTTTTTAACGTCACCGAGCGTGGGTCCGGCTTTCATCGCTATCGTTTTTGCGTTGATGTTCCACTGCGCCCGGTTGATGCTGGTTTTGTAGGCGGCAAAGGGAAACTCCATGCTCGACGCGCCAGTAAGTGTGTCGCTACTACTGGCGTTCGTCGTTTTATTGATCGCCAGGCCAACGATTCCTTTCGTCTGATTGAAGTCTACGTCGATGTCGTTCCCGAGCAGTACGGGCCGAGTGGCATCTTTATCGGATATGATTTTAAACTGGGCGTTGTCGGCGATGAAGCCTTCTTTATTGAACTTGATGCTTTTAGAGACGGCTTCCGAATCTTTACGTCGTAGTGTTCCGTTACCGAACAGACCGGCCGACCGTACGACTAAGCCACCTTCGAGATTCGTGCTGGCCCCGTAAAAGTTGAAATTATTTTTCTGCGTACTGATGACCATGCTGTCGGCTTTGGGCCACCATTTCATGTTGTAGTTGTTCAACTGCACTTGCGGGAAATAGCCTTTACCCACGAGACCTTCTTTGATTTCACCTTTATCGCCCGCAGCCAGTAGTGAATCGGTCATGAAGAGCATGTTCTTGGTCGTCAGGCTGGCCGTGAGGTGATTCAAGACACCTTCCGCCCGCAAGCCTGTTTTGTCCATGACCAGTTCCCCCGTAAACTTCACGTTCGATGGGGCTGAACCTTTTTTACTGCTGTAAACGGGATAACCCGCAACCGGAGCCTTATGAACAAAACCTAAGGTGTTGTCGGGCATGGTTTTCAGCTCCGCTTTGAAGGGCGGAAAAATGCCATCGGAGTAGAACGTGCCTATGAATGAAATGTCACCCTTACCCAGACTGTCGTTATCAATCGCCGGTATCTTAAAATAAACTTTCTGATTATAGGTAATATCTCCGCGAATGGGCTGATTAAAATAAACCGTCATCCCTTCCGGCATGACCAGCCGCTGCGTGGTCTTTTTCCCCTTGATCAGACCCGATTTGTTATCGGCACTACCGAAATAGACCGTTCCTGGATTTTCGTATTTGATGTCGCCACCTACTTCACCCGCTTTGCCCTGCGCTGCGAGTTTCTGGGAAGAGAATGTAATGGAGTCAATCTTGTTGAGGTTCATCGAAAACTTGTCGTAATCGAACTTGAGGTCACGGCCTGCGTAGCGCAGTGTACCGGCCTTCAGTTGGCCATTCAACGTAAAGGCGCGCCCTTTACCAATACGCAGTGTTTTATCCGAAGGAACACCGTATATCTTTAATGAATCGGATAACGTGAAGCGTTGAACACCCCGGATGGTGAGCAGTTTGTCGTCCAGATTGATGGATGCGTTCTTCGTGCTGTCATTAGACGCAAACAAGGATTGGACCTGAAAATTGTCGTAGTCGCGTTTCCCCTGATAGGCCAGCACATAGAGATACCCTTTCCGGCTCAGGCGCATCAGGCCGCTGCGTGCGTCGCGGTCCAGATACCCTTCGAGCACCATCCGTCCCAAAGCACCCCGTAGGGAAACCGGGTTGACTTTCGCGAATCGGGTGATGTCATCGTCCAGAAACGTCTGCTGTTTTGTGGTCGCGATGTAATTGGCCACGATCTGTAACGGGTGAAAACCGTAATCGACGGTCAAATCCGAATAGCGCTGCGGCTGAAAATAATCGAACGACTCGAAGCGTACCGGCACCTCCCGTTTTGCACCGACCTGGTAGAAATCGACTTTCCGACGCGGTAAATCCCACCGAACCACTTCGGGCATGATGTAAAATTTGTGATACGAGTCCGCATACGGAACACGGGAATAATCGGTCCGTTGTTCCCGGTCGAGCCAGGCAATGCGCTGGTTTTTGTCGTACCTGAATTTGACGGATGGATGGGTAATCGAATCCGTATCGACATACCCAACAAACGAGGCCGAAGCTGCCGAGATCAGCGGTTTGGCGCCCGTAGTCGTACCACCAAACCCAGCACTCGTGGTATCGCTGCTGCTAAAATCGAACCGCCGACTGCTGGCTTTGAACGCGGGTTTACCGTTGTATTTGACCGTCACCTGCGCTGGCTGTCCACTAGCCGATGCGCCAATCATCTGTGTGCCCGATAAGGCTAAACCGCCCCGGTACTCGACATCAGGTCCTAGATCAGGTAATTTGACGTCATTCTGCCACGACATGAAGCGCGGGTAGGTTACCGGGCCACCTTTTTTCTTACTGACGTATTCAAAAACACCTTTGATGGGTTTGGGAGATGTGCCCGACCGGCTATCATACGTAAGCGTTACATCGTCGGCAGCCAGACGCGGACTCATGGTCGACATTGAGTACTCACTGAGGGTCACGAAAATATCGGGCCGGCCAGCCGTTTCCCACGTGAACTTGCCTCCCTGACCGACGAAAATACCGTCCTTGAGCATCAGGTCGCCGTTCGTATTCAACAATTGGGCCGAATCGCCGTTGGCAACAACGGCGAGCGTTACGTCTTTCAGCGTAATGACCGCGCCCGATACGGACGGAATGGGCCGACGCTGCGGCACGAACTGCGGTCCCAATTGGCGGGGCTGGGTCGAATCCGACGGGGCTGGTGTATCCCAGCCATCGAAGCGGGAGCGCTCTGCCGCGGCTTTGGCGGCTGCCAGCGAATCGGTCGTGCTCAGTGTCCCCGTCATGGAAATGGGGGGCGCTGCGTCAACGTACCGAAACTGAAAGCTGCCGCCCAGCGCATACAGCTTGTTGTAATTGCTGGCATATAACTCATGCCGTTCGAGGAACCGCCGGGCCGTTTCCAGACTTCGGGCGAAGTTCTTCGGATCATTGGCCTCGAACAATTTTTCGGCTATTGTTAGCAGGCCATCGATATTGGCTGATGCCCCGGAGGGTTGCTGACTGGCCAGATACAGTGCCTCATAAAACGGAACGAAGTACGTAGCGGGCTGAAGCCGCTTCTGGTTCATCTTGCGACTCAATACCATAACCCGCTCCTGTTGTTGAGCCGACAGACGGTTTTCGGACCACATCGCCTGCAAATCTGTTCCGGCCTTAACCGCTACTCCGCCACCGGTCGCCATTAGCTTTTGTACTTCGGCCACAAACTGATCGGGCTTATCGGAAAGCCGAACCGCCTGACCAAACGATGAGGACAGTGTCAGGTAAAGCAATAGGCTGGCTACGATCGATGGTCTAAATAGCCTGATAACCAACGAATAGCGCGAGCGTAATCTGTGAACGAACAGATGACGATGGTGTATGGAGTAAATACGGTTCATTACGTAGTTGTTGCAAAAAGTGTTGATGCCACGGCCACCTGTGTCGCTACACCCGAATCAGACTTTTGAAAAACGAGCGATGTCCATTCCCGAGTTGCCATTCCTTTTACCGGGATAAGGCCCGCTTCAATCGCTTTCTGTTGAATGTCCGGGGCATCGTGCTCGTAGAAACCACTCACTAATAGATACCCGTTTTCCTTCAGAAGATCTGTGTATGTTGGTATTTCGGCCAGCAATACATTTCGGTTGATGTTAGCGAGTACGGTATCGAAAACAGCCGGTACCCAGTTCAAAACAGCATTGGGCGAATTGATATCGTTGATCGTTCCCTGAAACACCGTGATTTGCGGGCAGTCGTTCAGGTCGGCATTTTCGCGGGCGTTCTCGACGGCCCACTCTTCAATGTCGAAGGCCAGCACCGCACGGGCACCCATTTTTGCCGCCAGAATCGCCAGAATGCCGGTTCCACTGCCCACATCGAGCACCGTTTTTCCGGTAAAATCAAGGCTGAGTTGCTGCTCCAGCATCATGGCCGTTGTTTCGTGATGGCCCGTACCGAACGACATCTTTGGGTTGATGATAATGTCGTAACGAAACCGGGCGTCCGTTTGGTGAAAGGACGCCCGGACCCGGACACTGTCGGCCACCTCAATCGGCTCATAATCGCGCTCCCACTCGGCGTTCCAGTTTCGCTTTTCTAACGAACTGACTTCGTAGGCTATTGCGGTTTGACTCGTGTATTTAGCAACAAGTTCCTGTATGGTCTGCTCGTCGAAGTCAGCGTCAATGATGTAGGCATTTACCCCTTCGTCGGTCTCAACAAATGACTCAAAACCAAGCTCGGCCAGTTCGGCAGTAAGGATATCCGTATAATCGGGAGAAACGTGTAGTTGCAGTTCAATGTAATTCATAACTCTAAGGTAGTGAAAAAGGGAAGTCGTATCGCCTGCTTGGCACAGATGATGAGCGATTAATACCTCGATTGCGTTCGCTGAATTTGGGAACATAGTCGACAATCGTGCTGAAAGTTGAGTAGATTCACCGGACCAACAGCAAACCTCTATGACTCCGGAAACGGCCTTTAGCTACGCGAATCTTCTTGTTTTACCGCAGTGGGTGTGTATGATCGTGGCCCCGCGCTGGCGAGTGACGCAGATGCTCGCGCGGATGCTGCCCATTCCCATGATATTGGGAGGACTGTACGTTTATTATCTGCTGATCGCACCCGTGGCGTCTGGTGGGCCCGCCGTCGATTTTCAATCGTTCGGTTCGCTGGCTGGTGTGCAGGCCCTCTTCAAGGGACAGAAAGAGGTTGTGCTTGGCGGGTGGATTCATTATCTGGCCTTCGACCTGGTAGCCGGTAGTTATATTCTGCGCGATGGACAGGCTCAGAACATAGCGCACGGGTGGCTGATTCCCTGTATGCTACTGTGTTTTATGCTCGGTCCGAGTGGTCTTTTAGGCTACGGACTACTCCGACTGTTTCTGGGGAATCGATCCGAAACAAAATTTTAATAAGATATTAAACATTTTCGATTGATTATAGTTGCGTTAAATCCTATCTTCACAGTAGGATTGTCATTCGGGTTTGCCTGCCCGGTTTTACCGTAACTAGTGACGATGAAGATTGGCCGACTTCTGTTCTTTATGGGGTTGATGATTGGGCTTGGTTGCTCCGTTGCTCCTGCGCAAACGATTACACCTGATCAGGCCCGAACGGACCTGACCTACCTGAAGCGAAAGCTCGATCTGCTCCATCCGGGTATGGGTTATTATACACCGAAAACACGCATGGAGCAGTTGTATGATTCGCTCTACAATCGCCTGACGGCCCCAATGCCTTATATGACGTTCTACCATCATGTAAGCCCGTTGGTTACCGCGCTCAAGGATGGGCATACCAACCTGAACCACCGCAAAAATTTTATCGGCAAATCGACCCGTTTCATCCCGTTCTATATACGTCCGGTTGGTGATCAATATTTCATCAGTCATAACGTGTCGGCGGATACGAGTCTGCACCGGGGTACAGAACTGATCACCATCAACGGGCGTACCGTAGCCGACCTGCACCGCGAACTGATGGAGGCCGATCACTCCGGCTCTGATGGGGATAACCTGACGGGACGTCGCCAGTGGAGCCTGGTGCAATTTGCCGACTATTACGCAGCCTGGTATGGTTCTGCTGATTCGATTCGGATCACCTACCGGTTGCCTAACGACACGCTCGTTCGGGCGTCACGTCTGCATTGCCTGACATTAACCAGCTTCCGAAATACGATACAGCGCCGGTATAAGAATGAGATCGATCGGCGGCCAAACCTTTCTGTGCGGATTGTGGACACGCTCACGCATACGGCGGTCTTGAGAGTGTCGACTTTTATGGGTATCAAAAAGAACGACCCTTTTCAGTGGGCGTTTAACCGGCGGCTTAAGAAGGCATTTCGTGAATTGAAGAAAGAGGGTGTTGAGAATCTGGTTGTCGATATGCAGGGCAACGGGGGCGGTATCGTGCTGAATTCGGCGCGTTTGCTCCGCTATTGGATGCCGAAGCCATTTACCATCATGCAGCACGAAGAAATGAAACGGGCGGCCCGGAACGAGCTCATTACCCGCTGGAATCCATTCTCAGTGCTGAACTTCAGCTTACAGTATAAATCGAACGGTTCTGGCGGGTTCGCGAGCCGTTTCTCTCGTCGGCATTACCGGCCCCGGACGCGCACGGCGTTCAAAGGGAATCTTTACTTCATGATGAATGGCGCATCGTTTTCGGCGTCTACGTCCGTGCTGGCCAAAACACTCGACGCGGGTATCGGAACGTTTATCGGTGAAGCGAGTGGTAGTGCCTATTGGGGTGATTTTGCTGGTCATTTCAAAACGATCACGTTGCCGTATTCCCGGATGCAGGTTCGGATTCCGTTGAAAAAACTGACGCACGCGGTCGTCGCTGATCGCGCGAATGGCTTCACCGTCGAACCAGATTTTACGGTTACGCGTTCTTATGATGACGTACTGACCAATCGGGATTATGTGCTGGACTATACCCTCCGGCTTATCCGCGAAGGGGTCGTTGCCCGGCAGCCCATTCAGCCAATTGGAGCCCAACCGTTGCAGGCATCGCGTTAATGCCGTACTTTTATCCGGTATTCGGTTTACGGCAAATCGAATACTGCAAATCGTTTTTGTGTGTATTGTATCGTTGATGTCGAAACCACTGGCGGAGTAAAAGGCTCCGCCCGACTTACCGAAATCGCTATCTTCCGCCACGATGGACAACAGGTCGTTGACTCCTTTCATTCGCTGGTGAATCCAGAATGTCCAATTCCTCCGTTCATTCGCCATCTGACTGGCATTTCGAACGAGATGGTTCAGGATGCTCCTTTGTTCTCGGAAGTGGCCAACCGGGTTATTGATATTACGCAGGACGCCATTTTCGTGGCCCATAATGTCGGCTTCGATTTCAACTTCATCAAGAAAGAACTGGAATGGCTTGGCCATGACTACTTACGGCGGACAGTCTGTACGGTACGGACAAGCCGCAAAGTATTTCCTGGTTTTCCGTCCTATAGCTTGGGTAAGCTTTGCAACTCACTCAACATTCCACTCAATAACCGTCACCGCGCTCAGGGCGACGCTGCGGCTACGGTCCGGTTGTTTGAACTGTTGCTTGAGCACGATGCCCACGGTCTGATTCCCCGTGTCGGCGGGGCGTCAATTGCCATGATGGACTAATAAAGAAAGAATACCGATACAGCGCGGCCCAGCCGGATTACTTAGTAATCCGGCTGGGCCGCGCTGTATGAAAAGAAGTCCTTAATTTTTTTTGACAATCCTGTAACCTTTGCCGGAAGGCGCAGTTTCCAGTCCCAAATGCTGTAAATCCATTCCTACCCGGTTGAACGCGCTAACAGATAACTCACTCATGCTTCAGGTGAAAGCGGGCAATCTGGATAAGATGGGGCTGCTTTTCGAACGATACCATCGACCGCTGTTCGGGTTTCTCTTCCACATGACGGGACAGACCGAATCCAGCGAAGACATGGTGCAGACCGTGTTTTATCGGATGTTGAAATACCGCCATACGTTTACCGGCGACGGCGAGTTTCGGTCGTGGATGTATCATTTAGCCCGGAATGTTCTGGCCGATCAGGCGAAACAAACCAAACGAACGGCCAACCAGGCCAGCGTGACCGAGCTGGCCGAACGGATTGGGGGTGGAGTGACTGCTGACGAGCAGTTGCATCAGGAGCAGGATCGGGATATGCTTCACCAAGCGCTGGCCAGACTGAGTAACGATTATCGGGAAGTGTTAATTCTCAGCCGGTTTCAGGAGTTGAAGTATGAGGAAATTGCCCGGATACTGAACCTGACGGAGGGGGCAGTAAAAGTTCGGGTACACCGGGCAATGAATGAATTAAGGCGTGTTTATTTAACAATTGAAACGGGTCGAAAAGCACATGAACTGTGAACATGCCAACGAGCAATTTTCCGAGTTGCTCAGCAACCAGTTACCGGATGCCGAACGACTGGAGCTGGAAGCCCACATCGCCGGATGTCCGCGCTGCCAGCAGGAAACCGATGCGATGAAGCAACTCTGGCAACAGTTGGCTCGGGTGTCTGCCCCTGAGCCCAGCGACCGGATGCGCGTTCGGTTCGATGCCATGCTCGATACGTACAAGGACACCATAACGCGTGAACAGCCAAGTACACTGAACACAGTCGTGACGAAATTACGTGCATTTCTGACGCCACAGGTGGCCTTACGGCTAGCCTACAGCCTTGCGCTGGTGGGTATAGGTATCGGTGTCGGAAATTGGCTAAACCCTAAGCCTGCAACGACCGCGTATCAACAGCAGATCGATTCGCTGTCGTCGCAGGTGCAGGACATGCGTCAGATGATGCTGTTATCGTTACTGGACAATCCATCGGCTTCGGAGCGGCTTCGGGCGGTGAGTTACACGGACGAGCTCAGTCAGACAAACGGGCGCGTTATTGAAGCGCTGTTGACCACGCTCAATAATGATCCGAACGTAAACGTGCGCCTGGTGACGCTGGAAGCACTGGCTAAACTGGCCGACGATGCAACGGTGCGTCGGGGGTTGGTACAATCGCTCACGCAACAGGATTCACCGCTGGTACAGGTAGCCCTCGCCGATGTGATGGTAAAACTACAGGAGAAACGCTCTTTAAAACCACTTCGGCAACTGCTGCAACAGGAACACCTCAACGATTTGGTTAAAAGTAAAATTCAGGCAAGTATTAAAGCCTTGTCATAAGGCAGTCCGGCAACTACCCTAAATCACAATTATCGCATGAACCTATCGATTATCCCCTGTTTAGCGGGATTGGTGCTCGCTTGTGCCCAATCGCCCGCCAGTGCTCAGGAATTTAAGGAGCACATCAAAAAAGAATTTACGGCTCCGAGCGGTGGTACGCTGGCCATTTACAACATCAATGGCTCCATAAAAGTAGATGGTTATTCGGGCGACAAGGTTATTCTGGAGGTTGATAAATCGATCACCGCGAAGGATAAGGCTGACCTGGAAACGGGTAAACAGGAGTTTAAGCTTGGTTTCGAACAACGGGGTGACAGCATTATTGCCTACATCGCGGAACCGTTTGACTCCCGCCCGAACCGCAAAGAGCGTAATCAAGACCTTCACATTCAGTACGATTTCACGCTCAACTTTACGGTAAAAATTCCCTACACGATGAACCTTCTGGCGTCTACAATCAATGGGGGAAACGTGGATGTGAGCGATGTGAGTGGTGCGATTAAAGTGAACAACATAAATGGAGCCATCACGCTCGTTAACGCAAAGGGCGCTACGGATGCCCACACGATAAATGGCGATGTAGTGATCAATTACCTCGCCAGCCCGCCCGACAAATCGTCATACTATACGCTAAACGGGGCTATTCGGGTGAGTTACCCGGCCAATCTTTCCGCCGATTTATACATCAAAAGCTTCCAAGGTGAATTTTACACTGACTTTCCGGATGCTAAGGTTCTGCCCAGTCAGGTCACGAGGAGTCAGGAACGGAAAGGAGAATCAACCGTCTATAAACTCAACAAGAACACCGCCATACGGATCGGCAGCGGAGGAAAAACATTCCGGTTCGAAACGTTCAACGGTAATATTTACATCAAAAAACAGTCCTGAATACCATGAACAGCACACGAATCGTACGCACCAGTTTACTGCTTTTGTTTCTGTTTTGGACACTGCCGGTGGCCGCACAAAATGACGCGAAAGAGCAGATCGTAGTGCCGCTCAGTGAACCCGCAAAGCCCGGTTTCCTGACCGTCGCCCTGATCAATGGGTCTATACGGGTGGTTGGCTACTCGGGAAAAGAGGTTGTGATTGAAGCCGTTGTCCCTACCAAACGGGGAGAGCGTGACGAAAAGTCGGAGGTCAGCGTAAACGGAATGAAGCGGATTTCGAGCAGTAGCGATATGGAAGTGAGTGCCGAAGAAAAAAATAATAAAATCACCATAAATACGAACTCCTGGAAACGCCCGATCGATTTGACAATCAAAGTGCCAACGCGATGCTCATTGACGCTAAAGACCGTGAACAATGGCGAAATTACGGTAGACGGCGTAACGGGTACACTAGAAATAGCGAACGTAAACGGGGCCATTCAGCTCACCAATATCGCTGGGTCAGCGGTAGCAAACACCATCAATGGGAACCTGACGGCTGTTTTCAAAGCGATTGATGCCGATTCGCCAATGGCTTTCTCGACGCTGAATGGCAATGTGGATGTGACGTTTCCGGCCAGTGCTAAAGCGTCGGTCAAGGTTCGGTCGGATCAGGGCGATGTTTACAGCGATTTCGACATTGACGTTGACAAAATTCAGACCAAATCGACCCGTACCGAAAAAAATGGAATGTATCGGGTAAGCGTAGCCGATTGGGTGAAGGGTAAAATCAACGGCGGTGGTCCCGAAGTGATGATGAAAAATATGCACGGTACTATTTACATCCGAAAGGGGAAATAGTATAGGCTCACTAGGCTGACTATCAATGAGGTGATTAAGCGCCCATTGTCTCTTGGCGAAATAGCGAAAGGCAGCGGCATTCATTACTGGTTCAGATACCACTGCCTTTCGTAAGCTTACTGTTTCTGAATGACTGCGATCAGTTTTTGCAACTCCTTGAAGCGCGCGTCATCTGGTTGTTGCTCCTCGATGGGAATCTTTTTCAATTCCCGAATTATGATCTGCCCAACGATCAACCGCATGTTCTTTTTGTCGTCAGCCGGAATCACGTACCAGGGCGAATTATCTGTAGCCGTCTCATCGATGCAGGTTTCGTAAGCGTCCTGGTAGTCGTCCCAGAAGTTGCGTTCTTTGACGTCACCTTCGTCGAACTTCCAGTTTTTGTCCTGCTCTTCAATACGGGCAATGAGTCGGTCGGCCTGTTCTTTCTTGGAAACGTGCAGGTAAAACTTGATCGTAATGAATCCGTTTCGATACAGGTACTTTTCCATGTCGACGATGGCTTCGTACCGGTGCTTGAATAACTTGTCGATGTTCGTTACGGCCTTTTCAGGTAACCGCTGGGTCTGGGTCAGAATCTCGGGGTGAACCTTCGTTACCAGTACTTCCTCGTAGTAGGAGCGGTTGAAAATGCCGATGGTGCCGCGCTCTGGCAGTTCGCGCCAGCTACGCCATAGAAAATCGTGATCGAGTTCCTGGTCGGTCGGGCGCTTAAACGAACAGACGCGTACACCAGCCGGATTGGTTCCCGTAAAAACATGCTGAATCGTTCCATCCTTCCCTGCTGCGTCCAGGGCCTGAAAAACGACGACCAACCCATAGCGATTGTGCGCATACATGCGTTCCTGCCATTTGTCAATGTCAGCGGCCTGCTGACGCAGTAACGCTTCGTAATGATCGTCATCTTCATAGAGATCATCAACTTTCGTGGGTGCTTTTTTAATCTTGAACGACTTGTCGCCGTCGTAACGGAATTGGTCAGTGTCGAAATCTTTCACAAGGTAGGGGACGCAAACTTTACGTCAGTCAGTTATGTTAACAGTATAGCTAACAACCAGAATTTCCTGCAATGGTTATTGGCCTTGAGAATAACGGATACTACGTGTTTAACGCCATTAGTGGCAACCGCAGTTACCCACAAAGTCAACACAACAAATCGCGTTTTAGCGTTTAACGTATGACAACGAATCAATCAGCAAACTTTGAAAAGGCTACGTTCGGCACCGGTTGTTTTTGGTGTACGGAGGCTATGTACAATTCCCTGGATGGTGTTCATTCAGCTATTTCAGGCTACGAAGGCGGACCAAAGCCCAATCCTACCTACAAAGAAGTATGCACCGGAACAACGGGCCACGCGGAGTGTGTGGAAGTAACCTTCGATCCGTCAAAAATAACGTATCAGGAGTTGCTGGAAGCGTTTTTTCGTAGCCATGATCCAACCACATTGAACCGTCAGGGTGCTGATGTAGGCACGCAATATCGCTCCGTCATTTTTTACCATACAGATGAGCAGAAACGACTGGCAGAGACGGCTAAAGAAGAACTGAACAAAGCCGGTGCTTATAACAGCCCGATCGTAACAGAAATTAGCCCGGCCAGTGAATTCTTCGAAGCGGAAGCGTATCACCAAAATTACTTTGTCAAGAATCCGGGTCAGGGATACTGTGCATTCGTGATCGCACCAAAGCTGGACAAGTTCAAAAAAGTCTTCAAGGAGAAATTGAAATCGCATAGTGAGCTGGCCTAAAGTCAGTGGTAAAACGTACTTAGAGCCCCGAATAGGGGCTTTTTTGTTATTTCTACTACTAGATAGTGCATGTTTGTTGCTAGTTTGTTCAGTCCTTATTTGTCCCTTGGACGTACCCGTGGTACAGCACTAGCGAGTCAAGGTACAAATTGGATGAGCCTGCATGAAAGTAACACAGCGTGATAAATCTATCAGTGATGACCGAAAAACCTGTATCTGGATTTCTACCCCCCTATTCCACACCCTGAGACGGGTAAGCCCACACGCTGAGAGTTCCTGGGTCTTTATATATATGAAAAGCCTAGGCTAGAAATTGAGCGGAAACATAACAAAGAGACTAGACTGTTTGGGGAGACGATAAGGGCCAAGCGCCAGATCGAAATCCAGCAGGGGCACTACGGTTTCTTGGATAGGAGTAGTGGCGCGGTCAACTTCCGAAAGCGTTTAGAGGGCTACGGTTTTCAAACGGACGATAAGAACGTAGGCAAAGTTGTCTACGCCACGAAGACGCCACGAGCAGGCTAAAAAATGAAACTGTTTTCTCGACTGTCACTTTCACCACCCTTTTTCGGCAGAACGGGTGGCTAGCGGTCCAAAAAGGTGGTGAGAGTGAGGTTTTAAAGCACAGTTTTATCTCTTCACCATGACAACCTCGTCAACCTATAAGCCTTTAGCTGATCAGCTGGAAATCGACCACGGCTCAGCTATTCTGGAAGAACTGACTGGCCAAACCCTACATCGAAAAGGTCAACCGGTCCGACTCTTCGATCAGACGGTGAAGACGTTGGAAGCCTACTACCCCGCCGACGACACCGGCAAGCCCTACGTTCAGGACTTTCAGATTAACGGTTTGGAGTAGTAACGAAAGCCTTTCCCGTTATCATACAGTATATCGGGGACTATCCCATTAGGTACCAAATCTTCTCAAAAAGTGCAGGAAACACCAATCACTAATCAGCGACTTGGCATTATGTTGAACACCCCTTTTCAACATAATCTATTAGGATAGCAAGTGAATCACAGTCCTGCTAGGGTGTGCCGATAAAGGTGCTTCTAGATAAGCCCTCCGCTTTTTTAAGCTAATTTGAACATGCATCTGGCCCCAAGCAAGTTGCCAGTTTGTTGTAGCAACGAGCGGCATTCTTTAAAAGGCTCTAGCTTTCTAGTGAAGTATCACGTTAAATAAACCAGCACGTATTGGCAATAACAAGGTGGTTTTTTGTGCGAACAAAACCGACTGCGCACTGCCAGAAATAGCCTGCCGGCGTTGGGCTATCGAGTATACTTCTGCCAGAGTCATCCGGATTTTATCCAAGCCGACAACGACACTTAACCGATCCCTAGTGCCGGCCTTTATTCCTTAAGGTAGGACCAAAATGGTTCTTCGGCGGGTGTTTCGGTTGGTGGTTGCAGCATCGAGTAACTCATCGAGCTTAGAAGTACCTAGTCCTGCTAAATAGAACGAATGGGTTGATGTGTTAAACTTTTTATGTAACACTTACCAAATAAATTACTGGGTGGGTGAAATGTGCACCTTTTTGGGTGAAATCTGCACATCGCTCTACCAACTTTGGCCTAAACTTGCCCCGGCATTGTCCGCTCCGCTTTCGCCCCTCACTGACCGGGTGATGCCCTATCCCGACAACTACCCACGAGACGAACTCCTTGTCTTGCATAACCAGCTAACTAATTTCTTTATGACCCATTATTTACCTTCTTTTTCCAGGTCTGGCCTGCAGGCGCTCAGCCTGTTGCTGGATACCAGCCTGCTGGCCTAGGCCCAGGTCATTCACTCCACGTTGCCATATGCTAGCTCTGTAGCCGGCAGAAAGAACTAAGCCCCGGCCTAAAAAACAAAAACTACAATGCGATCAACAACTACCCAACCCCATTCAGGGCATCATTCGAGCTGGCTGCAACTGGCGGCCACTCTCCTGTTCTTACTCAGTTTATCTACTCGGCTGCTGGCCCAGAACGGGGCGGTGACTGTTACCCAGAGTTTTTCCTACACCGGGCAGATTGTTACCTGGATCGTGCCTACGGGCGTCACCTCGCTGACCATCGAAGCCCGGGGGGCCGAGGGAGCCGCTGGGAGCTACGATGTGTCGGGGGGCAAAGGGGCTATTGTGGCCGCCCAGGTGAGCGTAACCCCCGGCCAAAACTTGAGCATCCTGGTGGGTCAGCAGCCCGCATACCGGTTTAATTTTGGTGGGACTGGGGGCGGGGGTACGTTTGTGGTGGCCCCCCCGAGCAGCACGACAGCGCCCACCCCGCTGGTGATTGCGGGCGGGGGCGGGGGCGGGAGTTACCCTGACAACCCGATCAAACATGGGCAGGCCGCCCGGCAGGGGAGCGCTGGTGATCGTGGTGCCAGTGGTGGTAGTAATGGTAGTGGGGGTGCTAGAAATACTGGTGGTAGTGGTGGTGGTGGCCTGCTGGGTGATGGAGATGGTGTTACTAGTGTTGCTGGTGGTAAAGCCTTTGTCCACGGCGGGGTTGTTGGGGGTGCCGGTGCTCCTGGTGGTGGTAATGGTGGCGGTGGTGGTGGTGGTGGCTACTCGGGTGGTGGTGGTGGCTACACAGGTGTGGGTGGCGGGGGGGGCTCGTACTACCCTACCGCTACCACGCCAAGCGTCACGACAGGAACAGCAGCCAACTCGGGCAACGGGCTGGTCATCATCAGCTACAGCGTTTACCCCATCCGCTACGTCAAAGCCACGGCTGCCGGCACGGGTGATGGCTCCTCCTGGGCCAACGCCAGCAGTGATTTGCAAGCTATGATCAATGCTTCTCAGGTGCAGCAGGTCTGGGTAGCCCAGGGCACCTATAAGCCCGGTGGCAATGCCAACACCAACCGTTTTGTCAACTTCTCGATGAAGGACGGCGTGGCGATCTACGGCGGCTTCGTGGGCAACGAAACCAGCCTGAGCCAGCGTCCGGCGATAACGATGACCACACCTAGCAGTACCACCCTAAGTGGTGACATCGGCACCGTCGGAAACAGGGACGACAACAGTTACCACGTCATCTACAACTCGACGGATCTGACCACCAGCGCCGTGCTGGACGGCTTCCTCATCACCGGCGGTAATTCCACCGACGCTGGCGGGGGGATGTACAATGTTTATAGTAGCCCCACGGTGCGGAACTGCTCGTTTCAGAACAATTCGGCGGTCAATGATGGCGGGGCCATGTGCAACTATGGGTATGGTGGTGGCACCAGTAGTCCGGTACTGATCAACTGCTCCTTTCTGGCCAATTCGACCATGAATGGGAGCGGGGGCGCCATGAACAACGATGGGGGTAATGGTGGCGTTAGTAGTCCGGTGCTGACCAACTGCTCGTTTCTGGCCAATTCGGCCAGATACAGGGGCGGGGCCATGTACACCCTGCCGTTTAATGGTACTAGTAGTCCGGTGCTGACCAACTGCGTACTCTTCGGCAATGGAGGGGAGAGGTCAATTTCTACTGACGGGGGCGGCACGGGTACCGTGTCAGCAAGGTACTCGTTGTTCGAGACGGGCACAAGGGACTATAACTCCGGCGCGGGTAACCGAACCACCGCCGTTTCACCCTTCGTCAGTGCCAACGATGCCCGGCTCAACGCCTGCGCAGCCGCCATCAACGCGGGGGATAACGCAGCCAACAGCACCACCACCGACCTGGCCGGTAACCCGCGTCGCTATAACGGAGGCCAGATCGACATGGGGGCCTACGAGTATCAGGGGGATCCCAACTCTCCCATCAGCATCACCCGGCAGCCTGCCAGTGGCTCAGCCGTCTGCCCCGGAAGCACCGTCAGTGTTCCCCTTAACGTGAGCGGTACGGTCAGCGCCTACCAGTGGTACAAAGACGGTCAAGCCGTCAGTGGGCAGACCTCGGCCACGCTCACCCTGGCCAATGTGCAGCCCGCCCAGAGTGGCTCGTATTCGATCATCGTCACCGGCGCGTGTAACAGTGTCACCAGCACCGCCTTTAGCCTGACGGTTAACGCCCCACCCGTGGCGACGCTGACGGCCAGTCCCTCGACGGTCCTCAGCTGCGCCCAGACTAGCCTGACGCTCACGGCGGACGGTGGAAACGGAAACACCTATGCCTTTTCGGGGCCGGGGGTTGTCAGTCAAAGTGGCAACACGGCCATGGTGAACGTAGCCGGTACCTACTCGGTCACCGTGACCAACGCCAGCGGTTGCACCAGCACCACCAGTATCACCATCAGTCAGGACAACACGGCTCCGTCGGCCAGCCTGGCCAGTAGTGGTGGGCTCAGCTGTAGTGCCACCAGTGTAACGCTAACAGCCAGCCCCAACGGGCAATCGTATCGGTTCAGTGAAGGAGCCACCCCGATTGGCACCACCAACCAAGCTACGGTCACCACGGCGGGTATCTATTCGGTAACGGTCCTGTCGGGCAATGGCTGCTCGTCGGTAGCCTCCACCACCGTGACGGGTGATCAGACGCCCCCTACGGTAGCGATCACGCCGACGAGTGGCACACTCACCTGCCAAAGTCCTACGCTTACGTTGACGGCTACTACGAGTGTCCCGACCCTGCGCTGGAGCAGTGGGCAGACTACACCGAGTATCACGGTGAACGTCGCGGGCACCTACTCGGTGACGGTCACCAACACCGCTACAGGGTGCACCAACACGACGAGCGTCGCGGTCAGTCAGGACAATAGCCAGCCCACGGTAAGCATCACACCGAGCACAGCCACACTAACCTGTGGCCTACCAACCGCCACGCTCACGGCCAACACATCCGCCAGCAGCCTCACCTGGAACACGGGCCAGACCACGTCGAGTATTTCGGTGAGCCTGGCCGGTACCTATTCGGTCACGGTGACCAGCGCCAACGGTTGTATGGCTATGACGCAGGCAACGGTCAGCGGCACAACGGATGCACCTACCGCCCCGATCCTGACCGCTAGTCCTTCGACGACCACCACCAATCAGCCCATCACCGTCACGACCAATGGCTGCACCGGTGGGGTAATCAACTGGACGGCCTTGGGTGGGGCGGGTCAGGCTAACGGCAACACCTACACGCTCTCCCAGCCGGGCAACTATACCCTCTCGGCCACCTGTAGTTTGAACGGTTGCACCAGCAGCTCGTCCACTCCGCTGAGCGTGCAGATCCGCCCTGGGGGCTTTGCCATCACGGGGGTGGGTATGGTCAATTGTCAGTTGATCGATGAGGCCAAGGGTGGCTATCAGGTCCAGTTTACCGCCCAGTACGCGGGGCAGAACAGTAATCCGATCAGCTTCTCGGTGGTCAACGAACTGGCTCCCACGACGGCTCCGGCACCCTACGCGCTGCGTCTGTACACCGACAACCCGGTTATCACCCTGGTCGCTACGCAGGCGGGTAATGGTGAGGCTCGCTTTGCCTACAACTGGCTGGCCTCCTGCCAGAGCGGCACAAGTCCCAACCAGCCGCCAACCACCACGAGTATTCCCAATCAAACGATTGTACAGGGACAGGGCTATCAATTACAACTGACTTCCTATTTCTCCGATCCCGACGGACAAGCATTGAGCTTCCAGGCGTCGGGCTTACCAGCGGGGCTTACCCTAGCGGGTTCGGTGATCAGCGGCACCCCTTCGCAAACAGGGGTATCCACCGTGAACGTAACGGCTCTGGACCCCGGTGGCTTGCAAGTCAGTACGAGTTTCCAGTTGACGGTAAACCCCATGCCAGTGACTCCCCCTTCGGGCTTTGCCATCGTGGGGGTCTCGACGGTGAGTTGTCAGGTGCTCAGTGCGGGTGAGCGGAGGCTGACCTTTACGCCCCAATACGCCGGGGTGAATGGAACGCCCATCAGCTTCTCGGTGGTTAACGAACTGGTAGCCACGACAAGTCCGGGTCCGTATAGTCTGAACCTCTACACCGATAACCCAACCATCACCCTGAGCGCTCAGCAGGGAGCCACCGTGAGCACCTACCGCTATAATTGGCTGGCCGTGTGCACCCCATCGGCCCGAGTGGGCAGTGGTGAAGTGGGGTTGAGCCTAACCGTTCGCGTGCTGGGTAACCCCGTGGCAGGTAACTCTGCTGAGGTTGAGATTAGTGGCGTATCGGGTCAACCCGTGCAGCTGAATCTGGTGGATCTGCAAGGCAAGCCGGTCCACACCCATCGAATCGAGCAGGCGAGTGCCCTGGAGCGGGTCAGCTTGCCGCTAGGAGCTAGCAACGGGGTCCTGCTCTTACAAGTGAGCACCCTTACCCAACGTCAGCAGGTGAAACTGCTGCGAACGAATTAGCGCGAGTGCCCTACGAGCGCCTAGATGTAATGGTCCGAGCGGTTGTAGAGCCTATCGTCTTATCAAATCAAGTTGGATTAGTTATATGGATGAAAAGCCGTATTCATATTGGATACGGCTTTTTTGTAGTCGTATACGCTGTCGCCTGGCAAAAACGCTGGTTCATTCTTTCGCGTCACTCATTAACATTCCTGCCAGGCACTTAAATTGGCCGCGCTCAGCAACTCTTCTGTGACGGAATAGGGTTGAAGCCCTACGATTCGCATCGACTATTCGAAACTCGCACCTTACCTGACGAGTACCGGAAACTATACCCGGTTACACTACGCCGATGGTAGCCTAAGTATCTTCGCCGTTACTCTAAAAAAAGTAATGTCTCATTATCCCAGTCTGACTCGTTTCCACAAACACGCAGCCGTTAATCCATTATTTTTTAAGCGGTATTCCTAGGGTGTCAGTCAGCTGGTAATTTCGTTGCTTTATCGATTGGGCGAAGTCTAACTAGTTGAACGATTTGCCTTTTAGCACGAATCAATGAACCGAACCTTTACCGCTATTCTCTGTTGGCTAGTTCCAGTCATCCTCAGTGCTCCATTGCTGGCTCAATCGTTACCAAATCCATTGCCGCAATGTGGTACGGAAGACCTTACCCCCCTGCAGAAACGTGCCCTGGTGCAACAGGGAAACCTGGCGCTGGAACGCAAACGAGCTTCGGGAGCGGCTTTTAACACCATCGCGTACGTGCCTATTCGGCCCCACATCTTTCGCCGAAGCGACGGTACTGGAGGCTTTACGCTGGCCAATTTAAATCAGGCAATGGCCATTACCAATAACTATTATCTCTTGAATGGCTATGGCATCCAATTCTACTTCGCGGGCACTACACCCGATTATATTGACAATGATCGGTTGCTCAATAATTTCCTCTATGACGATGAGTCGTCAGTGAACGGGCGGGATGCGACCAATGCCATGAATCAATACTATGTGAACCAGATTGCCAACAATACAGTAGGCGGATACGCCTATTATCCAGAAAACAGTATTCATTCAACCCGGTCATTCATTGCAACGTATGATAACGGCCAAATGAATTATGTAACCAACAGCACGATTCCTCACGAGCTGGGCCACAGTTTTAATCTTAGGCGTTTAAGCGTTTTCAATTTGCAGATTGGCTATACCTGATTTTCTTTGTATCCTTATCAACGAGAACAACTAATACCTACGCAAGAATAAGACGCACTACGGCAAGCCGCCGAATATTGGGAAGAGCAATACAACCGGATCAGCGAGCAGACTGAGTCGTTCCCCAGAGCAGGGATTACCGAGGATGATCTGGAAACTGCCTCGTGGTTGGCAGAGGTAAAAGAGATGTATCACAAGAAGTACCAGAAGGCTCGGCAGAACTACGTTGACGCTGACTACGGCAATGTGCAAGATTTGCTAGGATAACAAAAAGCCAGCTTATCAGGGCTGACGGTGGGAGAAAAAGCTTGATTCAGTCGGATAAAAGGATAAACTTGTCTGAGGAGCTTTTAATTTAGCCCCACACGCTGGGTAGAATAGATTTAGTTCGTAAATCGTCCTCTCTTATAAACTGTAACTTCTTCTAAAAACCACTCGAGTGGTATCGCGAGTTTACGTCGAGTGGCCTCCCCGAACAGGCTTTCTAAACAGGCGGTTTCCAACTAATTTTTGACCCAGGAAGATCCCCAGTTAATCAGAAGAAGATTTACTGGGTACTATTGCAATCCGGCTAAAATCGCCACTAAGAATGCGAAACAAGCCAGGTGTAAACTTATCCAATAAGAGCAACAAGGATAAGCAGAGCACCGCCGTTAGCAGAGGGCTAAGCCAATAAAGAAGTCCAATACCCATTGTGGCGACCAAAGCTTTAAACAGAAAATAGTTTACCACTGGGTGGTACAAGTACAAGGGTAGGGAATATCGCTGCCCATAGTAACTCAATCGGCAGGTCGGGGAAACGATTAATCGTAGTGATAACAGAAAAAGACCCACCGATAAGAAAAGTGTTCCCACCACAAAATCAACTAGTCGAAAACTGGATTGATTACCCGACAAGAGCCAGACTTCAACCAGCTGCAAGCCAAACCCAAAACTAATTAATAGCCAACAGGTTGATGTATACACGTACCGATGGAGCGAGTATTTAGCCCCTAGAAAGCCGATGCACAAGAAAGGAATAGAGAGCAGCAAACGGGCATAAAGGGGATGGGGACTCATTGCCAACAGGAAACTATACGGGTTTAACCCTAAAATGAGGATAATTGATAAGACTGCCAGAAAAGGCAATACGTCCTGCCGAAGATAGGTTAGACAGAACCAAAGTACCAGATATCCTACTAAAAGTGAGGTAAGAAACCAGAGATGAAAATAAGCCCCGACTAGGAGTGTAAAATGGGTAGCTAGACTGCTTACAGAACCTTCGGTAAGGCCTAAAAAAAGTAAGTAGAACAGATTCGCCCAGACAAAGAGTATCGTCACGGATTGGGCCGTTTTCAGAAAAGCCTGCTTTGCATGTGTGCTATAGCTTTTCTGAAAAAAGTAGCCACTAACCATGAAGAAGAAAGGTACAGCCCAACGTCCCGCTAAAGGTAAGAGCGGAAACTTATCAGAATAAATGCAATGGATGAAAATAACGGCGAAGGCAGCTATTAATCGAAACAGATCGACACCAGCATTACGTTGACTCATAGCTAGGATAACTGATTGCTTTTCCGAAACGTGACGGAGGGGCCAACTTCAACAGACCGATTAAATCCACTGGTTGCTGGAGGCCTGATACTCGCTTTAGTTGGCTTGAGTAGGTTGTCAATGTAGCCAGCTCGTGGAGAAAAATTAACCAAAGAAAAGGGCTTGTCCCTGTACTCCTTTGATCTAACAACCCCTGAAAGGTCACTCCAATTTCCAGTGTCAACCAAAGGTCTTAAAACAAATCACCTAAAATTTGGGCTCCGTCTGGATTGCCCGGCACCATGTTGTCGTCACACGTGGGCGTAGTACTCTGCGGAACGGGTACCGAGGGCGATTAACACGCGTAAATTGAGAGCGCTAGAGAGAACCACAGAAACCATATCGCTGTATATTACAGCTGAACTAAGCCATCACCGGGAGTAGTTTTAGTATGTTGTTCACTCATTTGTCTTTTAGGAGAGGGCGTAGTTTCCGGTAAGGCCATCCTAGAAGAATTACAGGCGATCAAGAGCGTTGGGGATGGATTCAGCGCGCTTGAGCCGATTGTTTTTCGAAACGATAGGAAGACACGCAGTTGGCCGTACATTGATAAAGTCGTAGTTAAACGTGCCGGTGCCCGTAGCGTGATGGACGTGAATAATCGTATGAGATTCTTCCTGCTTTTTTGTGTCGGTGTCTGGACTTTCTTGCCTGCCTTTTCCCAGGCTGTTCCATCGAACGTGTATGCCTACTCGCCGTCCCCCGGTAAACAGGCTGGCTACCAAGAGCAAACCTTACTGGAAGGGACTACCCGCGATTTTTCTCACTTCATTGTTCAGGCGATAACCATAGGAACTGACCAGCCCGCTCAATCCACCCAACAGTTCGACGAAGAGGTGGTGCTGCTTATTAGAGCGGGAGAGTTGACGCTTACATTAGGAAACAAGCACAAGACCCTGGGACCCGGTAGTTTGGTATTGATCATGCCCGGTGATGACTACCGCGTAGACAATCAGGCTACCCAACCCCTTACTTATTACCAGATGCGATATACCTCCAACGAAATGCCGGATTTGGATTTATATCGGCTGCTGGGTGGCTCGTTCTGGGTCGATTGGCAGGATATCGCGTCGAACACAGATTCAAAAGGGAGTAACCGGCGGCTGGTTCCCTATCCCACGGTGATGAGCAACCGGATTGCGATGCAGCTTACCACAGTCAACCCCGGCTTGGGTAAAGAGCCACCCCAGACGCACCGATCGGCAGAACTACTACTCGTTCTGGACCATCCGGTCGAAGCTCATCTTGGGGGTACGATGAAAAAGGCACAGGCAGGGGATCTAATCTTTATTGAATCGGAGATAGCGCGCGCCATTTACCCTGGCAGCGCACAAGGATGCACCTACCTGTCATTTCAGTTTTAATGCTTGGACGCTACTCGTAGCGTGACCACTAAGGCCTATCGTCTTAATCGGCAGTGGTTTGTAACGATGACATCGATCATTTACCAATCAGCCAATCCTTTCTTGGGTAAGCGCTACTTACGTCCGGATTCCGATCCGTTTGTCTTAGGGCTGCCGACAAGCGGGCCTATAGCTTTGTTTAAAATTTAGTATTATTGGAAAAATTTTACCTGCGACGTTCGCGTGAAGAAGGCAATATCGATTGGTCTGTTTGGCTTGCTCCTGCATCACATTCTGGCATACGTGCTGGTGTGCGTAGGAACATGGTGGCAGGCTGAACACGATCTTTCCCAGCGGCTACAGGTATACCGCTCCGTCGATAGCCTTGTCGAGTTTCAGATTCCGCTCAAAGACAAACCCGATGCCAGCGCGATTACGAGTACGACGTCGGATGGGTTTACGTACCGGGGGCAGTATTATTCGGTTGTGAGCATGACCGTTCATGGGGATACGCTGTTCATTTCCGGCCTCCAGACGAGTGGTGATTCGTTCTGGCAAAGTGATTTGCTCTCGTTCATGCAGGAGCACGTGACCGGTGCCAGCGACTCGCCCAGTAAAGCCAATACGCTGCTGAAATTTTTGCTCAAAGAGTACTCGCCTGCCCCGCGAATTGCTTTTTGTTTCCAGTCGCGTGGTTGGCTTGCCGCTATTCGGATTCCCGAAAAACCGGTTCTATTCGATCAATTAGCCCAGCGGGTTTCGTCTCCACCGCCCAGGTCCTGACGTGGATTTTCTGTCCATCCTCCTACCTCTCATAGCTATTCAGGTGAACGATTCCTTCAATCGTTTTCGCTGTTTCCTGGGCGCTATTTTATAGCCCGGCAACAGTTTGTGTCTCCTAATTACTATCGAACCCGTTGGTCGCGGGTCGTTACCAAACCGTGTAACGAGACCTGCCCAATCTTCCTATTGTTTTACATCATGCCACATATTCCTCTACCGGACCATTTGCCGGGTATTACGGGCCTGCTCGAATACCGGCTTGATACGGCCATGCCCATTCGGGAACTGACCCAATTACTACTGCGGGGTGAATCGACCCTGTCACAAGGCGAACGCGAACTGATTGCCGCCCTGGTGTCGTCGCGCAACGAGACCAATTTCTGCAATGCCGCCCACACGAAAGCCGCCGATATGCTGCTCGGCGATGATACGACAGCAGCTGCGGTAAAAACCGACATCGAGACCGCTCCCGTGAGCGAGAAAATGAAAGCCCTGCTCCAAATTGCCGCCCTGACGCAGCGGTCGGGTCTGGCCGTCACGCCCGAAGCCGTTGCCCGTGCGCAGGCGGCTGGCGCCACCGATCGCGAGATCCATGACACCGTACTCCTGGCCGCGCTGTTTTGCCTGTACAACAAATACGTGGACGGCATGGCGACGGTGACTCCCACCGATCCGGCTTATTACGAGGTGCTCGGTGACCGCATCGTGAATCGGGGCTATAACCGTCCACCGGGCGGTCATCCGGCTCCACAATCCACATCCAATCAGTCATAAACAACTCACTGCGTACAGTTTCTGCCTTCGCCAATAGTTTCTGTAGATACTGGGAGGGGGACTGTGCCGTCATTTTGACGCATTTCTACCTCATGAATATAAAGAAATATGCCTTGCTTTTCGCAGGGCTCTGGCTCGTTAGTACCTTAACGTTTGCCCAATCCGTTAACATAACCGGCTCTGTAATGGACCTCGTTAATCATAAGCCGCTGGTCAACGCAACGGTTACCCTGACTGGTCAACGGTTGGGTGCGGTCACCGATAATGATGGGAAGTTCAGCATCCAGACTAACCGAGCAGGGGCACTCACGCTACGTATCTCGATGGTTGGCTACGAACCCCAAACGGTTTTGGTGACGAATAGTAACGCTCCCCTTGTCATTCATCTGAACCCGTCGGTCAGTGATTTGGATGAAGTGGTCGTGGGCGCATCCCGCGTGGAAGAGCGGCTGGTCAGAGCACCGGTCACAATCGAGAAAATGGACGCCCGCAACATTCGCGAAACGCCGTCCGCTTCGTTTTACGAGGGGATCAATAACGTGAAGGGCGTCGACATGGTCACGAGTGGGTTGACTTATCGGCAGATCAACACGCGGGGCTTTGCCAGCACGGGCAATAGCCGGTTTCTGCAACTCATCGACGGGGTTGACAATCAACCCGCCGGGTTCGGCTTTTCGGTCGGCAACATGTTCGGACTGAGCGATCTGGATGCCGAGAGCGTGGAGTTGGTGCCCGGTGCGGCTTCGGCGCTGTATGGTCCGGCGGCTTTCAATGGCGCATTACTGATGACGAGCAAAGATCCGTTCACGCACCAGGGACTGAGCGTTCAGGCCAAAGTAGGTGTGAATCATTTGAATGACCGGAACACGGGAGCCGCCATGTACAACGATCATGCCATTCGGTATGCCAAAGCATTCAATAACAAGTTCGCGTTTAAGCTGAACGCATCGTATATGTGGGGGCTCGATTGGTTTGCCACCGATTACAACGATGTGAACCAGGCTACTCCAACCGACCAGCGGGGGGCGCAGAATCCGGCCCGGAACGGCCTCAATATCTACGGTGATGAGGTGGTCAGGACCCTGACGAATGCGGGGCAAGTCTCGCGGACGGGGTATCTGGAGAAAGATCTGACCGATTACAACGTCTATAGCCTGAAGCTGAATGGGGCGCTCCACTACCGGATTACGCCGGGTTTAGAAGCGATTTACGCGTTCAACTACGCCAAAGGAACCGCCAATTATACAGGCTCTAATCGGTTCTCGGTCAACGGATTTTCACTTACCCAACACCGGCTGGAATTACGCGGAAAGCAGTTCTTCGTGCGCTGGTACAGCAACGCCGAAGACTCGCATAATTCCTACAATACGCGGTCGCTGGGGCAGCAGATCAACCGAACGTGGGTGCGCGACCTAAATGGCAACGTCGTCACACCCGATAAAGCCGATGACACATGGTTCAGCCGGTACGCAGCCGCTTATGGTGGCACAATTCCGAACGTGAGTGGCAACGACCAGACGGCTGCCCGAACCTTCGCCGATCAGGGACGATTGCTGCCCGGTACGGCCGAGTACGAAGCGCAGAAAAATCGGCTGACGGCCATTCAGGGGCTGGCTGGCGCGGGTATTCTGAGCCAGACCAGTATGTGGCACGCTGATGGCCAGTACAACCTGACATCGGCGCTCAATAATGTCGCGGACGTGTTGGTTGGCGGTAATTTCCGGCAGTACAGTCTGTTCACGAACGGTACGCTTTCGACGATAAAGGCGGGCGGATTCTGTACCACGAATACGGCGCGTTCGCGCAGATCAGCAAGGCGATACTGGCCGATAAGCTAAAACTAACGGTATTGGGCCGGTACGATAAGAACCAGAATTTCGCCGGGTATTTTACGCCCCGGGCCTCGGCGGTCTACTCAGTCACCGACCGGCACCATTTCCGGGCGAGTTACCAGACGGGTTTCCGGAACCCTACGCCGTCCGACCAGTTTATCAAACTCAACGTGGGGCCGATCACGATTCTGGGGGGCGCACCCAGTAACAGCACGGGCATGAACGTCTACGAAAATTCGTACACAGCCGCCAGCGTGAATCAGTTTGGTGCTGGTTTCGGGGCCGATGTCGGCAAAGTCGGGCCGCAACAGGCGGTGCTGAACAACAAAGACAAGTTGCAGAAATCGAACGTGCCATACATTGCGCCCGAACGGGTCAATAGTTTTGAGGTCGGTTATCGCGGCTTGTTAAGCAGTAATCTGTCGGTCGATGCCAACTACTACTACGGCGTTTATACCAACTTCATTCTCAACTCCGTGGTGCTACGTCCGGAAAGCCCGGTGCTGGGTTCGGATGGTAAACCCAATGCCGCAGCCGCGCAGGATATTCTGAGCGGGCGGGTTCAGGCGTTTCAACTGTATACTAACGCCCCCGACAAGGTCTCATCGCAGGGGACCACGCTCGGTCTGACCTACCGGACACCGGGCGGCTACCAGATCGGGACCAACGGTACGTGGTCGGCCTTCAACATCCGCAACGCTGATCCCAACAACGTAGCCGCTTTCAATACACCCCGTTTCAAGACCAACGTCACGCTCGGCCACCGCAGTCTTTTGCCCAATGTTGGTTTTAACGTTTCGTGGCACTGGCAGGAAAGCTTCGACTGGGTAAGTTCGTTTAATGCGCTCATTCCCGGACGCGTACCGGCCTATCACCTCCTCGATGCACAGGTCAACTACCGGGTATCCTCACTCAACACGGTCGTGAAACTCGGTGCCAATAACCTGACCAACCAGTATGTGGTGCAGGCCTATGGCTCTCCGGCGGTGGGTGGGCTTTATTATGTGTCACTTGTGTTTAATTAAAGAGTGAAAGAGCGAATGAGTGGCTGGCGCATACAACGCTCTTTCACTCTTCCACTCTTTGGCCACTCTTTCACTCGTTAAAAATGGAAGCAACATTAATCAAACCCCAAATCCTGCCCGCCAACTGGTTCGCCTTTGGGCTGTGTGCACTGTCGTATTTGCTGGGCGGAACGGCCTCTACGCTCATGGCGACGTTTCTACCGGTTGCCATACCGGAATTGGTAGGTCAGTCAGTTTCTGAAGCCCAATTAGGCGAAATCGGCGCTTACATCAGCGCGGCTTTTCTGTACGGCTGGACAGTCGGCGGACTCGTGTTCGGCCTGGTCGCGGATCGGATTGGGCGGGCGCGGGCCGTCGCGTTCGTTACGTTTCTTTACGGCGTGTCTATGCTGTGTACGGTTTTCGCGCCTACCTGGCCGGTGCTGCTCGTTTGTCGATTTCTAACGGGCGCGGGCGTGGGTGGCGTGTTGCTGCTTACTACCGTTTATCTATCTGAAATCTGGCCCTCAACGAGTCGGGCGGTCGTGCTGGGCATTCTGGCCGTCATGTTTCCGGTGGGCATCGTGGCAACGGGCGGACTCAACGCCGGGCTGGTTCCCTGGCGACAGGCGTTCTGGCTGGGCCTGATTCCGGTACTGGTGGCTCTGCTGATGTTCGTGCGTCTACCTGAATCGGATAACTGGGTACAGCAACGCCAGCAATCGAACCCCGACAAGGCATGGACAGCTGACGACCGGGCCAACCTGCTGACCGGCGTATTGATTTTCGGGGCGGTATTGATCGGGCTGTGGGGTACGTTTTCCTGGATTCCGACCTGGGTGCAGTCGCTGCTACCCGCCGGTCAGACGGGCGGGCGCGAACGGGGACTGACCATGATGCTGCTCGGCATGGGCGGCATTATCGGTGGTATGGTATCGGGCGTCCTGATCGGGCGACTCGGTTCGCGGACAACGCTTTTGCTGACCTTCGCGGGCTGTGCGGGCGGCTGTGCGCTGCTGTTTCTCTCGAACCGCCAGTTTTCGCCGATCATCTATGCCGAAACGGCTTTTGTTGCCTTGTTCTTCGGTATTAGTCAGGGGGCATTGTCGAGCATTATCCCGGCGTTGTTTTCTGTTCGGATTCGCGCAACGGCGGCTGGCATCAGCTTCAACATCGGTCGTTTTTTTACGGCAACGTCGGTGTTTTTCGTCGGTACGATGGTCGCGGGGTTGGGTGGTTTCGGCAACGCGTTGCTCCTGTTTTCTATCGCCTTTCTGATTGCCTGGGTGGCTGTTTTTGTGCGATACAGGCCTGTTTCTTAGTAAATAGTATGAAGTGTACAGTTTTTTTTCGACAGGATTTACAGGATTTATTTTGCTAATAATTTTTTCAATACGTCCTGTGAATCCTGTCAAAAAATAGTAAGCCAACCATTTTTCATTCCAAAACGAGAACGTTGCAAATGCCATATATTCAACTCAATAACGACGCGCCGGGTATTCGCAGTCTGGTTATGTACCGGCCCGACACGGGTAAACCACTTTATGAACTAGTACAGGCGTTACTTCGCGCCGGTTCACCCGACAGCACATTGTCCGATGCCGAGCGCGAACTGATTGCGGCCTATGTGTCGAGCCGGAACCGCACGGCTTTCTGTATGAACAGCCACGCTGCGGCCTCCCGCTATCTTTTTGGCGAACAGGCATCGGTTGTCGATCAGGCACTGCAAAATCCGGAAACGGCACCCATCTCGTCCAAACTTCGGGCTCTGCTCACGATTGCCGAACGCGTAACGGCTGATGCGCGTACGGTGACGGACGATGTGGTGGCAGCTGCCCGAACGGAAGGCGCGACCGATGGCGATATTCACGACACGGTGCTCATTGCCGCTTCGTTTTCGATGTACAACCGCTATGTGGATGGCCTTGCCACGCTGACGCCCGACGACCCGGCTGCCTACGCGGCCATGGGCGAGCGCATGGGAAAGATAGGCTACGCCTTACCCAAACCAAACTAAACCCAAACGAATACTATGCCTCACATTGATTTTTTGCCCGGTTTGCCGGGTATTCGCGGCCCGATGGCGTTTAGTTCCGAAACGGCCCGCCCCCTTAATGATCTGGTCAACGTACTGCTTCGCGCGAATGCAAACCATCCTGATTCAACCCTCAGCGAAGGCGAGCGGGAACTGATTGCCACGTATGTATCCGCTCAAAACGATTGTTTTTTCTGCCAGACCATTCACGGGGCCGTAGCCAGTCACCACCTGGGCGATACTGACTGGTCGCTGGTGCGGTCGGTGAAACAGGACTATGTCCAGGCCGCTATTTCGGATAAACTAAAGGCTTTATTAACCATTGCCGGAAGCGTACAGCAAGGCGGCAAGCAAGTCACAACTGAGCAGATTGACAGGGCCCGCGCCGAAGGAGCCACCGACCGCGATATTCACGATACGGTGTTGATTGCGGCTGCGTTCTGCATGTTCAACCGGTATGTCGATGGGCTGAACACCTGGGCGCCTGACGATCCGGAATTATATCGGTATCGGGCGCAGAAAGTAGCTGAATACGGCTACACCCACGATGATCATTATATGCCGCCACGTTAAGGCTCGTTTGTCGATAGTGCCATGCACAGTAGATTCTCTCTTGCCTGGAGAGGTACGTGTGTCGTTGTGCTGAGCCCGTTATCGTAGACTGACTTTCAAGCTACGATAACGGGCTCATTTATTCGCTTGGCATGTCAGCGACTTCAGTTACCTCGAAGCGGGATTTGACGCAAACAACGGTTTTACGTCCGGAACATGGCCGTAGCCGAACAAGATCAGAATGGCCTTATCGGTAGGACGAACAGCCCGCAGGCTATTGGTGTCGATGTGCAGGTTTGTGCTGTATTGGTTAGCCGCCATAAGTGTCCTTTCGGGGACTGATAATACTGGCTGTTGACCTCGCTTTCCCTTTTCGCCGGTACTTCGATACAGATTTGACCCGGGGCAAACGCACGTAGTGCACGAGTCAACTTAGTCACTACTGTTGCTTGCCTCTTGATTGGACAGGAATCGAATGCGGACTAAAGTGCCCTTCCCCGGAGCGCTTTCAATATCCATGCTGGCCCGCAGTAATTCACAGAGCTTCTTGACAATAAACAACCCTAGTCCTTCACTTTCCTTCTGATGGCTGGCCGATGGGCTTTTAAGGGATTCGGTCGTCGGTGGTTCCTGAAGCGGATACTCACCGGGTCCGCCGGATTGATGAGTGCTACTGGGTTGGCTGAGTGGTCTTAACTGTTCCGCTAACAGACTAGTCGGGCTGTTAGGGGTATAGCCAGTGCCCGAATCCTGTACACTCAGAATCCAGCGGGTCTCGTTTTCCTGAGCCCAGGACACATATACCCACCCCGACTTGGTATATTTGATGGCATTGTAAAGCAAGTTTTGTAAAATACGCTGGACCTTGATGGCATCACTGCGTACCGGCAGGGTATCAGGCCCATCGCCTTGCAATACAAAATTATGGGGATCGACCAGGGGTTGGGCCAGATCAACGCATTCCCGTACCAGAGTCGCGGCATCAAATTCACTGACATCCACCTTCTCCTGACCCGCTTCGATCCGGGCATAATCGGTCAGCTGAAGCAGCATACCGCGAATAGAGGCCAGATTACGGTTCAGCATGTCCACAAACTGAACTCGCTCTTTCTCCGTGTTGGGCAGCTGAAGCAGATTGGCCGCACCCATCAGAATACCGAAACTGGAGCGCAAATCATGCGAATTCTGGCGTAGGTGATCACCTTGTTGTTTACTCAGCTGCTGAAGTTTGTCGAGCGATTCTTGCAGACTGTTGGCTTGTTCGGCTGCGTTGGTCTGGCGCAGTTGATCGTAGTAGAGCACACTCCCGCGTTTGCTTTCGGCTTCCAACTCAAATACCTGCCGATAGATCAGGGAGAGCGAATCCCCGGTAAGTTGTCTATGTTGTTGCTGAAAGGCCCGCACTTCGTCGAGGATGATCCAGTATAGATGCTCTAACTCCGTCAGCAGTTCGGGCAGTGAATAGCCCCGTTGCCAGCGGTGAAGGCCATGTTCGCCTGCCCTGGAAAGCGGATCTGATTCTTCGATTTCTCCCCGTAAGCGTTGAGCTAAAATATTGAGCAAGGCAGGTACCTGATCATTAAATTCTTCGCGGGCGAAACCCATCTTGCTGTTCAGACTTTGGTCTTGCTGGCAGCGCGTACGCCATAGATTGAGGATAGATTCCCGGCGCATATCCAGATTATCAGCGAGCAGATGGATTAGTTTTTCAGACTTAGAGTGAGCCATCGCACAGGGGTGATTGGGTGAGGGGCTAGCTTAATATAGTGCAATATCAACAACTCTGCTCAATAAGTGGAGTCTTTGACGCATGAATCGATCATCCTGATAATAAACGCTAAACGTGTAGCGACCTACGACGCGGAGAGGCAGGCCGGACCTATGTCGTAAACTAGTTACTCAACACCGCCAAATGGGACAGGACCCGTATCGTGCGTTACTTTTTGGGTCGCTTGTGATACGTCAACTGAACGGATAAGCACTTCCGTTGATGTATCGCGAGCCGGGTTTCATTGGAGGCTGTCTTGGTTGCGCTCCGAATCCTCACCCAACTAACGCGCTCATCGCCAGCGCGTGTTAAACAGCTTTGATGATCTGTTTTCTAAGAAGTAGCACAGGGCCCGGCACTTGTCGGGCCTTTGTGTCGTGTGCCGTTAGCGCATCGCTTTATCGCATTCTGCGTCGATTGGGTTAGAGTCACAAGTGCCCTTCGTGAAGCATGGTAGATAGAGACAACAGGGCCTGACTCAATTAGTCGGGCTTTTGTTGGCCGCTGAGCCTTCCCACAGCAGGTAACACTGAAACGTCAATACAGCTACAGCTGATGTGAATCGGTTTCGTCTTTTCATTACTTTCCATTTACTCAGTATTATCCTCCGTTAACTAAACTTAGTTGAACTAGTAGCCATATACGTCACATACTTGTATCTTGTACCAACTTAACCGTATGCGCGTATGCTCCTGCTAATCGTTACGCTAGATGACCAGGGACACGATAGACCCTTTTCCTGTAAGGTTCCCCAATTGGAGGCTGCTTTCGAGGTGCTCAGTGCAATTGCCGCAGCTGGGGACGTGGTAGTAAGCGTTGATCTGCTCGATAACGGACAGCACATACCTCTGCCAGCCGAAGCCTTCGACGGTGAGCCAATCCGACCCCATATTGAAAAGCTTGAAGAAGACTGGAAAGCCCTTTTGAACAAGCCGGTCAGTTCACACGCTATACACCAGCAGATCCTCACTAACTTTTCCTGGCGGCTACGTGAAACGTATCAGACTCGAATCAGTTGGCTTGAACAGGCCATCGCACAAACAGAGTCCCGTATTCAACGAATGCCCCGAACGGCTCACTGGGATTCCTGCTACGTTCGCCTTGAGATGCAATTAACATTGTACCGCTGTCAACTCGAGCAGGCGCAGGCTGGACTGCATAATTTTTGCCAGCGATGGTCTTCCTATATCGTCTATTCGTAAGCTAAAGAACGAAGTTTTATACCTCCGTTGCGATTACATCCATCCAGCCAGCTTCGTAAGTTGGTTCAGCTTGCATCGCTAAATCCGTCAAAATGGTTGTCGGTATGGATCAAGTGCCTAGTTTTCATGGAGTATTTCCTTCGGGTGTCTGCGCCTTTCCCGTTATGGAGTGGTTCAGAGCGACTACTGCCGGATGGATAAAAGGTAAGCGAAGCTGCTCGTTAAGGGAGTACGTCTGTCGCTGAACCAAGGCATGAATGTTACGAATGCGCTCCACTGCCTCACTTGATACGTAACGTTAGCTTCGTTCTGACTGGATTGGTCAAAAACGGGTTATCTTTACATTACTGACAATTCTGTTGATTGTCAGTGGTTTTCGCCTGGTTGCCTAGTTGGGACAATTCCTCCGGACGGACCGCACCTGCCGAACGTAGTGAGTAGGTTTAACCAGGTTACCATGATTCTCTTTTCTGATGAGGCATCGGCTTCGTTAGTTCAACTAGCCGTTTACCTGTCCGCCCGACGCGAGGCCCTGCTCAATAACTGGCGGACAGCTTGTGAGACTGATCCCACCCTGAAAGTCGTCGCCAGCCTGAGCCGCGAGGAGTTTAATAACAAAGTACCCTTCATGCTCAATGTGTTCCAGCAGCAGCTTCGGGGGCAGGTTCAAGAAGCCCCGATCAGCTTATTAGCCGCTGAACATGGCCTCCACCGCTGGCAAAAGGGGTATGCTTTGGCTGAATTGTCGGCCGAGATGTTGCATCTGAGCAACCTCTTGCTTGCCGAATTACGCTTGTTCTGGCAAGACTACCTTACCACCAATTCCACGGTTATACCCGATGCCTATGAACACTTTTTCGAGTTTGTTAATCAAATCAACACCGGGAGTGTAGGTCAGTATGCTGATCTACAACGCATCAATGCGTCCAGTCGGGTCGAAACCCTGGAAAAAGCCCTGACTGAGTTGAATGAGGTTGGTCGGCAACGGGCTGATTTACTGCGCCATTCCTCCCATGACCTGCGGGGTAGTTTTGGGGCCATTCAGGGAGCGGCTTCCTTATTGAAGTTGTCGATCGACTCTCAGGAACAGCGGGAACAGATGCTGTCCATGTTGCTGCGTAACCTGACCAATTGCCGTTCGCTGGTCACTCAGTTGATGGACTTAGCCCGGCTGGAAGCGGGGCAGGAAGTGCTCAACATCCAGTCCGTCGATATAGGCCAGTTACTGACCAACCTGGTGGCAGATTACCAGCCTCTGGCGGCTGAGCGGGGGCTCTTGCTCAATGCGGACGGTCCGGTTGGCCTGTCGATTGAGAGCGATCCGGTTCAGCTTCAGCGCATCATCCAAAATCTGGTGCTCAATGCCATCAAGCACACCCCTGCCGGATTCGTATCGATTTCGTGGAGTCGGGAAAAGGATTCTCGCTGGATCGTTAGTGTGCAGGATTCGGGACCGGGCTTGCCTACGGCTGCGAAAGGGGGTTCTTTTCCCCAACTATTAGCCCCTTCTTCGGAATCCACCGCGGCCTTTGGGCTGGAAAATGCGCAGGATGATGCTCGGCAGGCGGCTACGATACAAGCATCCCGCTCTGCCCTGGCACACAAAGGGGAAGGCATTGGTTTATCCATCGTCAAGGGGTTGTGTGAGCTGTTGCGGGCTCAGCTGGAGATCGAAAGCAAACCGGGTGAAGGCACCTTGTTTCGGATCCGGCTGGCAATTCATTGGCAGCCCTAGGAGGATTTTGCGTGTTTTTCGCTCGTCCGGTTTAAAGATTCCCAACTGCACCATCCAAGGGTAGCACGCCCTGTTCCCACCAGAACTGGCGCAAACTCTGAGCCAGACTCAGCCAATTGTTAATAGTCTGGGGCTTTACGATGTAATAGCTAGCCCCCTGGTGATAGGCCTGCCGTACGTCGCCTTCATCGACCGAAGAGCTCATCACCAGAATGGGAATCTGCTGCTGGTTGAGGAGTAGCATCCGAATGTCTTTTACCAGACCAAAACCCGCTTCACTTTGTGGCAAGTACAGATCCTGAAGGATCAACTTGGGTAAACCAGTGCCATTGGCCATGGAATCGGTGAGGTAGGCGATGGCCTCCTTTCGGTTGGCGCATCGATCCAGGGTCACATCGGGAAAGTACTTGGACAGACTAAAGCGGACCAGAGTCCAGATGTCCTCCTGATCTTCCACCACTAGTAATGTCGCCTGCTGGAAGTTGTACTGGCGTATAGCCAGATAGCTGGTATTGGTTAGCTGAGCGGTGTCGAGTGAATCCATAATCATCCCATTGAGTGGTTAATAAACCCTGGTCTCACTTGAGGGGCGCTTACATGTAGAGAATACAATTGCTCAAGCCAAAAAGTCTTAACGAGCCTATTCGGGCGTTGTTCAGCTATAGTCTATAAAACAAGCATTCGGATTTGATGCCTAACGATGAGCACTAGAATGCGAACGGCTAAAGTGGCCGACAATAGCTCATTACTCGGTTAATTTAGGTGTTAACCGGGCGATCGACCTGCTTTCCTACCAGGACTGTACTCTGATTGTACGCGAAACAGATGAACATAAACGACCCGTTGTCCGGCCGGAAGTGCTGTGGATACACCTTGCTTGATCGTCATCGGACTGGCTATTGGAACAAACACGAATTTAGTTTTTAACGCTTTTTACTTGCACCGTATAGTCGAGGGGTTAGACGAAGAATACCCGGATTACTACACAAATGGGTAAAACATCCCACAATTCAATAGCAGATGCATACAATGAAAGGTCGCCAATTATCTGATTATTAACGATATGTGATTGTGTTATATTTTTTGGCATGAAATTTAGTCCGTAAAAGTTGTTGTCCATTCACAAGCATCTTAAACGTACACACGATCATGGAATTCAAATTAGGCAAAAAGTCAGGCGGGTATGTTACAGCGAAAACGTACAGTGCAGGTGTATTAACGGGTCTCATTGTCGGGCTGACAGTCGGAATGCTGTTTGCCCCGCGTTCTGGCAAGAAAACACGCAGACGTATCAAAGACACGTTAGCTGACCAGACAAAAGAAATCCAGAACCAGTGGGATAAGGCGACATCAGAAATTCAAAACCAGTGGGACAAAACAACATCCCAGGCGAAAGATGCCGTCGATACGATCAAAGGCAAGATCAGTTAATTGAATACGAAAAAGCCGTACGCTTATTTATTTCGAGCGTTATAAGTACTACAAAGCTGGTTCAATGACTGGCTAACTCTCTCAACGATATGAAAAGAATCCCCAGTCTACTAAGGCTGGGGATTCGCTTTTTATAGGGTCAACGGGTATCAGTTGTCTGAGCGAACAAATCCTTCTTAACAGAACTAGCGGCACAAGCCTATGGATCAGCTAGTCTGTATCACCAATTTTAATGAACTGCGTCGAGCAATTGTTGCATCGGTAGGCTTTAACGGTCATGACAACAGCCAGTGTTTTGGCTAGTGCGGAGCGGGGAACGCGGTCGGGATGCGCTTCCCCACAATGGGGACATTTTCTGGAAAACGAAACGTGGCGTATCAAATAAAAGACACCAAAAATTAACCATAACACGCCAATGACGGCTAATGCATATACTAAATTCATGGCTGTTCAAATTAGGCAGTATCCTCTAATTTAATCGAAGCCAACTGTAACTCGCTGATTAGTAGTGATGAATTAATTAACCGGCATACCCTGAAACAGGAATGTGTGAAGAGTGAAAAAAAATAGCCGTTTTATCTAGTTTATGAGCTTAACGGGTAGTAACCTGTTCTGATAACCTGGTTTAATAGCCGCTAGGCAAGACGGAACGAGAATAATAGAGCGACAGGTCATGAATTGGTAATCCTCAACACTCATCAACTCGTTTGACGCATCGATGAATCCGGGTCATGACGAAGCCGACTGATCTACGGTCGGTTTTGTTATGAATTATACTATCGTAATTCAACAACGGTGTGAAGTCAGTAAGGAATCATTGTCAGGTATGTATCAACTAAAGAAGCCGGGAGCGACGGAAAGGAACGCTGAAAAGAGAAAGGACCGCTCCAGTAGAACGGCCCATTCTGTTTATCCTCTCTTTAATCTAACCCTATGTTTCACTGATATCAACAATGTTAACAAAAGTAAACATTAAATTATCTAAATAAAGAAAACGAGTACATATTTATTGGCCGGTATAGTGGTTACAGACTGAAACCGGTAAGTGTCAATTCGTTTATCTGTTTACTCGATTAATGCAGTACGTAAACAGAGCCCTGGCGTTGACCGGGCGTTACTTTATTGCGCTGGCTTAATCGATAGTCAATATGCCAGGCATACACGCCCGTTGGGCAGGCAACTCCCTGAACATACCCGTCCCATTGAAAAGGAGGGGTCGTCGTCGTGAAAATTAACTCACCCCAGCGGTTGAAAACAGAAAGGGATTGAATCGAAATGTCCCCACACCCATACGCAGAGAACGTATCATTCGAACCGTCGCCATTGGGTGTGAATGAATCGGGGGTGTACAGAACGCAGTCACAGGCACCGTAAGAGATCACGATAGAATCCGTAACCGTTGCGCACTCATTACGTACTGTTGCGCGAAAAACGCCAGAGTTTGTCACGGTTCGGGATTGCTCTGCAAATAGATCTTGCCAGGCAAACTGGCCTTTTGCGACTGTTGGCTGGATCGTAAATCGCTCCGCTCCACAAAGCTCTATGTCCTGGCCCAGGTCTAGCTGGGGTGGTTCCGTGTACCGGACTTGAATGCTGTCGGTGACGGTGCAATTCGCTTGCGTGACCCTGACGGTGTAGCGGCCAGCCTGTGATACGGGAAAGGTATTCAACGACGAACCATTCTGCCAGGAATAGGTCGATGAAGCACTGGACGGAACGCTTAACGTAAGTGTCTGACCGGTACATAGGGTCGTGTCAGGACCCAGATTAAAATCGAGACTATAGTTAATCGAAATCGTATCATACAAAATTTTACAGGGCGTCGTGACCTTTACGGAATAAGTGCCTGCTTTCGTTACCAAGAGAGTCGGAGATATAGTGCCGTCGTTCCAGAGGTAGTCTATAGCGCCGGGGGTTTTGGCGCTGAGCGAATACGTACTCGCACGGCCGCAAAGGGTCGTGTCCCGGCCCAGATCAAGCTTGACCGGCAAAAGGGATACGTCGTCGATGAAGAGATAATAGAACCCTAACTGCGGGGGCGACTTGAAGAAACTGCCGATGGTGACATATTTCTCTCCTCCCTTGGCGGTAATGCTGCCCGATACCCGTTGCCACCGTAACGCCGGGGTGTTAGCCGTGAGCTGACTCTCGATAAACTGCGGATTAACCGCAAATAATTCGGTTGTGGTCGTTGTGACGGGTTGTGTTGAGAAATAAGCGCCAAGCGTTTGGGGAAGCAGTTTATTCGGCGTTTCCAAAGCCACATACATTTCGAACGAGTAGCATTGGTTTGCTTCCAGTGGCTTCAGCAGCGGTACGGCCATGTATTCAGACCAGCCTCTATCCAGAAATAAGTGTGCCAGTCCCTGTCCTGTGTGGGGTGACAATGCCATCTGGCCGCTTTTAAAGCATTCGTGGTAAAAGTCAGGCGTAGCCCGGCTAGGGTTATACCAGGGCACCGCTTCGCTAAGAAGGTTATCCTGCTGAGGACACTGAGCGTATTGTTCAAAGCTTCCGTTTGGTACAAGATTTTGCCCGTTCGCCTGGATGCAGAACAGGGCTAAAGCCAGAATCAGAAGCCAGGTAGATTGTCGTGCCATTCGTAGTATGTGCTGCACTTATCATTCGGTTGCGGTACTATTGCCGAAAAAAATTTTACTTATAGATGACTAAAGTACGCATATTAACGGAATATGGGAAATTCGCACTGGTGGTTCTATAGTAGTGAAACGGATACTTAATTCATCTCGTCGATCTACGTAGGTGTTGGTTAGTTGGCTGATAGAGTGTGGATTAGGGAACCGGTTAATAAATTTAGGTAAAAACAGTTCTTTGCTAAATCAATAGAGTCGTCATATATCTCTTAGGATAAATTTATATTATAAAAATATTATTTTGTATTAATGGTAGAATTATCTGGTAAATAAGAATTTCATATTATGACTAACATATACATATGAAAACGTACTTAGTGATACCCGCTAGATGACATAAGCAATCCGGTTTATATTTGCTACGATAAACACTACGTATCCTATTTGATAAGTCCTTTACTCACTTCTCATGAAAAAGGCTGAATTAGCCGATGAACAACTGGTAAAGATTTACCAGGATACCAACGCTGACGATTCGTTTGAGATGCTCTACAATCGTTATGTCGGTAAGGTATACCAAAAGTGTCTGTCGATAACGAAAGATTCGGAATCGGCTCACGACTACACGCAGGATATTTTTATCAAGGTATTCAGTAAGCTGGATACGTTTCAGAACCGGTCGGCATTTTCTACCTGGTTATACTCCGTTTCTCATCACTACTGCCTGGATCAGTTACGGTTAAACAAGCGAATGACCACCGAGTCGTTGTCGGATGAGATTACGAATAATCTATCCGAACCCGATGCGAATGTGTCGGTTGATAATCAGATGCAGACTTTGGAACGGGTTATGAGTGATTTGTCCGAGGATGAAGTGAAGTTACTACGGCTCAAACACGAGCAAGGGCTGTCTATACGAGAAATTAGTTTGCAGTATAGTATTTCGGAAAGCGCGGTCAAAATGCGTTTGAAACGAACACGCGATAAGCTACAGGAACTATACATACATTATTATTGACGCATATGACTTGCCCAACGTGGCGTCAGTACGCTATCGGCTATTGGCCGATATAAAAGCAGTCTCCACCGAGGCTGCTTTTGTGTTATTGGGCCTGACTCAATGATTACGATGCCTTACGGAGCTGCTGTTGGTCGGGAATACCCACTTCAATTCGGTGAATGAATCCCAATCGCTAATTTCCTGCGACATTACCGGTGGAAACGTGTTTAGATGCGAAACGCATGGAATAACATACACCCAATTAATGTCAACGACTATGGCAGATGCACCAGTTCAGTTTCAACCCGGCGATCAAGTGACGCTGTTAGAGGGCGGATCACCAATGACCGTAACAGCGGTCAAAGACGACGGCCAGACGATCACTTGCGAAAACAGCAATGAGGACAAGCCCAGTACCCAGGACTATGACGCTACCAAACTGACAAAGTTGACCAGCGGTCATGAGCTAGGCGCAAAAGCCTAGTGATTCAGGACAAAAAAGCGTCAGTTCTTGCAGAGCTGACGCTTTTTTTGCGGTAACCTCTTTTCCCGCAGGAAGGCTACGACCCACTGGCAGAATGAGACAACCGGATAAGTGGGGCAGTCAGAAATAACGGATATGGGAGGGTTTTGTCCACGTGTGCCTGGTGCTCCTTAATAAAAAACATCGGCCTCAACGTGAGCCGATGTTTTTGTCTATAACACATTTGATTTCTTTCAGCATCTCTGTCGGGATACCTTATCAACGATACGCTGGTAATTGAGCGATCGTTGCAAGACAAGGCGTACCCTCATGTCAGGCAACGTACTTGCTCCTTGACGGGAAGTTCAGCTGTAGCCGCATTATAGCCTTACGATTTTCCAGCCGCGCTACAGTATGATCTGGACGTATATGTGTCACCAAAATGCTATTATCTTCGCTTTACTCCTTGTATAATGTTTTAAAAATTTATTTATTGATACTTAAAGTTACTATTTTAGGCAATCCGTTTTTATTGGTTGCAAGTATATATAGGTAACTAAATGACTGATCTACACCTCGATTATGATGAAAAAATATGTACTACTCTGTATAGTGCTGATCGCGTCCGTAAGTTGTACGGACTGGTTTCAACCGTTACCATTACCACAAAACGCCCGGAATTTTCGACTTATATCAACGTGCAATGTAGCCTCTGTCGTTACATCAGACGATTTCGAAGAGGCTACATTGCCTTTCTATTTTGACAACCAGGCTAGTGTCAAATCCGATATTTCCTTCAGCAATGAGCAGCGCAGAGCCGGAAACAGTTCATTGAAGTTTAGCTTGACCAGTCTGAATCGTAAGCCGGCGCCCAATAATTACGTAACCAAATCAGAAGTATCGATGTATCGGAGTGATACCGATACAACCGAGGTATGGTATGGCTTTAGTCTGTTTATGCCTGGGTCAAGCATGAAAAATGACGCTTATCCAATTCTGTTCATGCAATGGCATGCCAATTATCAGGGCTACCCAGGCGGATTCTCGTATCGGATTCCCATCATTTTCATGACCATTCAGCCTAACAACACCATTCAGGTAATTTACGGCTCTGCTTCAGAAGCACCAACTGCCTGGAGCCAGCTTTCTAGTAACCGATCAACGGCAAAAACTGTTGGGAAGGTGGTCTTCGACGAATGGGTCGATTATGTTGTTCACATCCGATTTGCCCCGACAACGAATAAGGGCATTCTGCAAATGTGGCAGAACGGAACGCAACTTCTCAATGACAGGAATATGCCTCTAGGCTACAAAAATGGCAAGCCTTACTGGAAGTTTGGTCTTAACTGTTTCACCGGGAGTGCCTCTCATACGGACAAAGCCCTATACGTCGATCAGCTACGTTACGGCAATCAGGATGCCTGCTACGATGCTGTGGCACCAAGCGGGACAGATGGGCTGTTCAAGCCGATGAAATAACGAACTTGCACAAAAGTAAAAACGCCGACTTCATGATGAGTCGGCGTTTCTATATTCCACCAAGTAAAGAAAGCAATTTACTAAAAGACAGTCCATCGCTAACTTGTCAACTACTTTTTAATGACAACTTAATCGGCGATTTGGTATGGTACACTATCTGGAATTTACGCCGAATGCAATAGCAGGCTAATGAGTGAGTAATGCACAGCGATTGCTGTCTAACGGTAGTGGCAAAAACGGCCTGATAAAGCTCTTTCCTGTTTACCGCTCACTCAAACTTACCGATACACCAGTTAACACTAAGCCCAAAAGAATGAACTAATGTATGGTTGAGTAGAGCTAATAAATGCTTGAAAGCCAGTATTTTATTATTAGAATATGGTCCTCTTGCCTCCCTAGCTGTAAGCCACTGGTCAAACCGATAACTAAGATGCCAAATAGGGCTATTTGCTCAACGAAATGAATATGACGTAACTTGCCCCAGTTTTTACATAAATCAGTTAAAGCATATGAAGAAAATACACTTTTCCGTTTTATTCGTTATAGCCCTGCTTGTGGGCACCCAGTCATTTGCCCAGATGGCCATTGACAAAGGCACCAAATTTGTCAATCTTGGTATTGGCGTGGGTGGTTATGGCTATTTTAATGGAAGCGGCCTGGGCCTGAATGCCGGCCTCGATGTTGGCGTGACGAAGAATATTACAGTGGGTGGCGTACTTGGCTATCGCAGCTATGGTAGCGGAGTCAACTCGTTCGATGCTGGTGTGCGGGGTTCTTACCATTTCAATGAATTACTTCAGTTGGCAACGGATAAAGCTGATTTATATGCAGGTATAGGTGTTTCCTTCTATCGTCTATCATACGGTGATTACTACGCAAATATACCTGGCTTTTCAAATTCGTACACGACAGCATACGTTCCTATTCACATTGGTGGCCGCTATTTCTTCAGCGAAAACGTAGGTGGTTTTGCTGAACTAGGTTCTAGTCTGGCTACGCTGAAATTAGGCGTTACATTCAAACTGTAAGCATACTGTAAGTTCACAAAAAAGGCCTCCTGGTGTCAGGAGGCCTTTTTTGTGGTAGACAAACCTATTTGCTGGCAACTTCCTTTAAACTCCGTACGCCCATGTTCCATAGGATGAACGAGTAAATGTCAGCCGTGGTCTCGATGTTCTTTTTGGTATTACTGGCACCGTGCCCTGAGTTGGTGTCAATCCGTATCAGCACGGGGTTCTGGCCTTTGTACACTTCCTGAAGCGTAGCTGCATATTTGAACGAGTGCGCGGGCACAACGCGGTCATCGTGGTCGGCGGTCGTGATGAGGGTGGCGGGATAATTGGTGCCTGCTTTTAGATTATGAATGGGCGAGTAAGCGTATAAGGCTTTAAACTCGTCGGCGTTATCGCTACTACCGTAATCGGCGATCCAGTTCCAGCCAATCGTGAATTTATGGAACCGCAGCATATCCATGACGCCCACCTGCGGAATGGCCACCCGAAACAAGTCAGGCCGTTGGTTGACAACTGCACCCACCAGCAAGCCACCGTTGGAACCACCCTGAACGGCTAGTTTGGTCGGACTGGTGTATTTCTGAGCGATCAGGTACTCGGCTGCTGCGATGAAATCGTCAAAAACGTTCTGTTTTTTCAGTTTCATACCCTGCTCATGCCATTTCTCACCATATTCACTACCGCCCCGTAAGTTGGCCTGTGCATAAACTCCCCCCTGTTCCAGAAAAGGAATCCGCAGTGGACTGAAGGCTGGCGGCAAACTGATGTTGAAACCGCCATACCCGTACAGGAGCGTCGGATTCGTACCGTCGAGCTTCATTCCCTTTCGATAAGTCAGGAACATGGGTACTTTTGTGCCGTCTTTACTGGTATAAAATACCTGTTTCGTTTCGTAATCGGTCGGCTTGAAATCGACTTCGGGTGCCCGGAAAATCGTGCTCTTACGTGTACCGATATCATAGCGATAGATCGTTGGCGGAAAGGTAAATGACGTAAAGGTATAGAACACGAATTTGTCGTCTTTCTCTCCCCCGAAGCCCCCTGCTGAGCCAATGGCAGGTAGTTGAATAGCACTTTCCATTTTTCCGGCGTAATCGTAGACCTCGACTTTTGACGTTACGTCTTTCGAGTATTCAACGAATAATTTGCCGCCCGCTGCGCTGACACTATTCTCGGCGATAGGCTCCGGTTTTTCGGGAATGAGCGTCGAAAAAGCCTTTTTCTTCGTATCGAAGGCGATCACTTTGCTGTTGGGCGCTTTTTCATTGGTCAGAATCAGCAGGCGATCACCATCGTTGTCGATCACGCTATAGCTAAAGTCAGTTACGTCGTCGATTACGGGTGCGAACGCTTTCTGGTCGGATTTGGCGTCCATAAAAAACAGAGCATTCCCATCTTTCCCTTTGCCCCGATCGCTTACGGATAGCAACAAAAACCGCTCATCATCGGTAGTACTGGCGATGTGAAAGCGTTGCGGGTTTTTCGGATCTTCGTAAATAAGCCGGTCGGCGGACTGGGGCGTATTCAGCTTATGGTAGAAGACCTGATGGTTTTCGTTTTTGGCCGCCAGTGCACTTCCTTCCGGTTTCGGATACCGGCTGTAGTAAAACCCATCGTTCTGCCAGGCTGCACCGGACACCTTGACCCACTCGATTTTGTCGGAAAGGTAGGTTTTGGTCGCCAGTTCCATGACCTGATATTCCTGCCAGTCTGAGCCGCCTTTTGATAAACCGACTACGGCATATTTCCCGTCTTTCGACAGCGCAAAGACGCCTAACCGGGTCGTACCATCGGCCGAAAGTTTGTTCGGGTCGATTACGAGCTCGGGTTTCCCATCAAGCCCTTTCTGCCGGTATAGCACGGACTGATTCTGCAAGCCATCGTTCTTGTAGAAGTAAAACCAGTCACCTTTACGATTGGGGGCCGAGAATTTTGGGTAGTTATAAATTTGCTCCAGTCGGTCCTGAAGTTGCTTTCTGTACGGAATTTGCGCCAAATAGTCGAACGTGACTTTGTTCTCTTCCTTAACCCATTCGGCGGTTTCGGCCGAACGGTCATCTTCGAGCCAGCGATAGGGATCGGCGACTGCCGTGCCGTGGTAGGTATCGGTTTGATCCGTTTTTTTTGCTTTAGGATAAGCCAGTGACGGAGAGCCTGACTGTGCCAAAGCCGCAGAAGAGCTGAGCATAAGCGATAATCGAATGAGATTTATGAAACGCATGTAGTCGTTTGTAGTTGATGAGTTTTGATGGCAACTGCCTACGAAGAACGCTTTAGAATATGGTAATTCCAAGTGATCGAGCCGTAAGACCTACTGGTACCAGTTTCGTTTAGATCAATCAAAATCGGCTTCTGCTGGGTGAAGAAGGGGCTTTGCCTGGAACCTGATGCGCTTATTAACTACCCGTAGCATCACAGTCCTGGGGTAAAATGCTGTCGATTGTCGACGCGCTCTCGTTTATTTTTGTAAATGCACTAAATTTGCTTTTCCTCTTATAAAACAGGTAGCTACTACTGACTTAGCCTTATTTCGCAGCTGTACTAAACGTATTCATGCCAACATTTCTAAAGTGGACGTTACTGTTCATTGGATTGCCTTTCTTGGCCCTTGCCCAGTTACAGATTACGCATCCGATGTCTCGTCTTGTCGTTCAGCGGGGTAGCGACGGCAACGGACGAATTTATTTATCCGGACGCCTGAGTGGCTCGGTCGATCGGGTAGAGGCTCAGTTGACACCCGCATCGGCCGGGCAGGGAACCGCCACCGACTGGCAGGTCGTGCAGACGAATCCAACTAATGCTGTTTTTCTTGGCTACGTAACCGCTTCGGGTGGCTGGTATGTGTTGACGGTCCGGACCATTGTAGGGAGTACTGTAACGGCTCAGGCCACTGTGCAACCCGTTGGTATCGGTGAAGTGTTCGTAACCGCCGGGCAGTCGAATTCGCGCGGACTAGGTATTGGGGATAACGATCTGGGAACCAGTACCGACCGCGTCAATGCCATTGATTCGATTAACCACTCTTATCCGCCGGGGGCCAAGGCACTCGTCTCGTCCGGCGATCCAATGCCCGTACCGGTGTTCAAGCCACTGACGGCTGGCCGGAAAGTTTTTCCAATGGCCGAAAGCTCGTGGAGTTGGGGTGAGCTAGGCGACTATATCGTTAACCGGTACAATGTTCCGGTGGCGTTCTACGTAGCGGGCTGGGATGGTTCTACAGCTGAAAACTGGTACAACTCGGCCAATGGGATTCCGACCTGCAACCGATACTACTGCGTAGAAAACTGGCCCAACCTGCAACCCTATACCAACCTCAAAAATGTCTTACACTATTACAATTCGATAGCGGGTATCCGGGCCGTACTCTGGCAGCAGGGCGAGGCTGAATACAGCTTTGCCGATGGCACGTCGAGTATTCCGCAGTATTACGATCGAATCGTGGGGGTTATCCAGAAGTCGAGGCAGGATTTTGGCGGAAAAACGATTCCGTGGATGATAGCACGCGCTTCCTTTGACGGAACTGAGTTTCGCCCCGCCGTAGTGAACGAACAGCAACGGATCATCGACACGCCGGGTCTGAATGTCTATCAGGGACCTTACAACGATACGATTGTCAACCGGTTTGCCGGTCAGACGGACGTTCATTTTAAAAATGCCACCCGCCCGGCAACGCACCCCCGCTATTACCTAAATCCGACCGCCATTCCCGCCGAAATGGGTCTCTCGCGCCTTGCCCGTAACTGGAACAATAGCCTCACGAACGCCTTTTTTCAAAATTCACAGCCCATTACACCAACGCAGTTTGCCGTTACAGGTACCATAGCGGACAACATCAAACCCGGTGATAACCTGTCGGTTCCTTTCTCCACACTAGGCACGTTCGCGAGCGATAATCAGTGGCAGGTTCAATTACTGGATTCGCTGGGGCGCTACTGGTCAACGCTCGGCAGTGGGTCCACCAGTCCGATCACTATAAAAGTCCCGGACACGCTGCGGCTGGGAAGCCGGTTTCAGCTTCGGGTGGTGGCTACATCGCCGTTCCTGCCCGCCGTACCATCCAATTTGTTCCGGACAAGTGCGACGGCATCGGTAGCCGATGTTAGCTTAAGCATGAGCATTAACCAGTTGTCGCCTAACCTGAACACGCCCATTACCGTCAGTCTTTACGTGCGTAACGACGGGCCCGGCCAAGCAAAGGACGTGGTCGTTCGCAACCGACTGCCCGATAATTTGGCTTTTTCCTTCTCCTCCGAACTGGCATTCAACAACAACGCCGTAACCAGCAGTGCAATGACCATTGATGCCGGTACCACCCGGACGGTTAGTTATGTGGCGTATCCAAACGCTGGTGGAACGTACCGCAATGCCGCTGAAATCGCCCAGGCAACGTCTCCCGATCCAGACAGTCAGCCAAACTCAGGAACGGGTGATGGACAGGACGACATGGTGGTACTGGATTTCCGGACCAAAGAGTCGGGTTCAGGCTTGTTCGTATCCCCCAACCCCAATCAGGTACCGTTGCCAGCGGTCATCAGTAACCAGCCCAGTCCCGATGCGTCGAAGGCCGACCTTAGTTTAAATTTATCCGTTAACAATCAGGTGCCTGCCTTGAACGACATCATAACGTATACCATAACGGTCTCTAACGACGGTGGATTGACGGCGTCGACACTGTTTGTGGGTGCTTACTTACCCGCCGGTCAGACCTTCGTGTCTAGCAATGATCTGACAATGACCAACAACGTCATTACGGGTAGTGTCAGTAATCTGGCTGCGAATAGCAGTAGGACGCTACAATTTACGGCTAGGGTGACTGCATCAGGCGTGAGCACATGCAGCGCACAAGTCTTATCGTCTACGCAGGCCGATCCTGATTCGGTACCCGGTAATGGGACCACCAACGGGGAGGATGATACCAGTCAGGTCGGTATTCGGGTTCGGTAATGAAGAGACTCCTACACAAACACTAACGAGCCGTTTGTGAACGGTTTAGTATGTATCTTCGTTAATACTGTATTTATCTGTGATTTTAAGGATAGTTCAGTCGGTCCTTTCCAATCGTGATGGGGAGGATTTGGCTTGGTCTGTCTTTTAGCCTACGTAGATAAAGTCAGTACGTCAATCGAGTTGTAGAACGCAGTTGGCCCGTTAATCGAAGATGAAAGTTCAGTGGATTGTTCTGGGTGCAGTTGGTATTGCGGTAGCCTTTATGCTTTCGTCGTTTCCGGGCGTTTTTGAGAAACGCGTGGACTACAATACACAGATCAAACCGTTACTGAACAAAAACTGCATTGCCTGCCACGGTGGTGTAAAGAAAGCATCGGGCTTTTCGCTGTTGTTCAAGCATGAAGCACTGGCTCCGGCTGAGTCGGGTAAACCGGCCATTATACCTGGCAATGCCGCAGGCAGCGAAATGATCCGGCGGCTCACACTGGACGATCCTGACGAACGAATGCCGCTCGATCACCCGGCCCTAAAACCGGACGAGATTGATCTGCTGCGAAAGTGGATCGATCAGGGAGCCGAATGGGGAGATCACTGGGCCTATCAGACGGTAGAAAAGCCGGAATTACCAAAAATAGGTACGTTCTGGAGTCGGCTGGGCCTGTCAAAAAATGATGAGACGGACTGGGCTAAAAATGAAATCGATCACTTTATTCTGGATAAATTGAAACAGGATGGCCTGAAACCATCCCCCGAAGCGGATCGGGCAACCCTGCTTCGTCGCCTGTCGCTCGACCTGACCGGATTGCCACCAACGGAAAAAGAAGTCGCCAGTTTCGAGGCCGATAAATCACCCGATGCTTATGAAAAGGTAGTTGATCGTTTGCTGGCCGCTCCGGCCTACGGCGAACGGTGGACGGGTATGTGGCTCGATCTGGCCCGCTATGCGGACACGAAAGGGTACGAACGCGATCCCGGTCGAAAAATATGGCGGTACCGTGATTGGCTCATCAAGGCCTTTAATGAGGACAAACCGTTCGATCAGTTTACGATTGAGCAACTAGCGGGCGATCTGTTGCCCAATCCGTCCGACGCGCAACTTATCGCGACCGGCTTCCACCGGAACACGATGAACAATGACGAAGGCGGAACGCAGGACGAAGAATTCCGGACGGCGGCAGTGATTGACCGCGTCAATACAACCTGGGACGTCTGGCAGGGAACCACGTTCTCGTGTGTGCAGTGTCACAGCCATCCCTACGACCCATTTGTGAACGATGAGTATTACAAATTTCTGGCGTTCTTCAACAACACCCGCGATGAAGATGTGACGAGCGAGACGCCGACCCTGCGATTCTTTAAACCAGCCGACTCGCTGAAAGTGGTTCACCTGCGGCAGTTCATCACCGCGAACGTTCCCGATCCTAAGCAAGCTAAGGCGCAAGCTGACTACTTTACGAAGCTGGTTCGGACGATGGAGCCGAAAATCAATTCGCACGATTTTGATCAGTTGGTCAACGCATCCTTGCTGGATGCCAAGTATTTTGGCTTTCAGCATAAAGGGTCCGTTCGGATCAAAAATGTGACACTGACGGGACGTCCTCGATTATTTATTGCGTGGGGAACAAAAGCGCCCGATGCAACCGTCACCATCCGGCAGGATAACTTGACCGGTACCGTACTGGCAACGGTACCGGTTCCGAAAACGGGTGGTGCCGGTAACGATACCATTCAGCTGATTCCGCTGCCGCTGGTTCAGGGCAAGCACAACCTGTACCTGACGCTTAACAGTCCAACGACGCCCAAAGAATGGGTTCAGATTAAATGGGTGTCGTTTCAGCCGATGCTCCCCGGTCAGCCATTGGATAAGGTTGGGGAGACCGATAAAGTTGTGCTGGATATTCTGAATGCCGATGCTGAACAAACGCCAATCATGCTCGATGGAACGGGCGATCTGGCGCGGGAAACGCATGTGTTTCAGCGGGGTAACTGGATGGTAAAAGGAAAACGTGTAGCGCCTGACGTACCGAAGTCTTTCCCCGCTATGGACCCTGCATTGCCTAAAAACCGACTGGGACTGGCTCAGTGGATGGTTAGTCGGGAGCACCCGTTAACGGCTAGGGTGGCGGTCAATCGATTCTGGGAGCAGCTGTTTGGTACGGGGATCGTCGAAACGGTCGAGGATATGGGTACGCAGGGAATCCCACCAACCCACCGCGAACTGCTGGACTATCTGGCTGTCGAGTTTATGGAAACGGATCAGTGGCATGTAAAAAAACTGCTGAAGCGACTCGTAATGTCGGCTACGTATCGGCAGCAGTCGGCGGTTTCGCCCGAGTTGCTGGCAAAAGATCCGTTCAATAAACTGCTGGCTCGTGGTCCGCGCGTGCGTCTATCCGCCGAAGCGGTCCACGATCAGGCGCTGGCCGTGAGCAACCTGTTGAGCCATAAGCTATACGGTCCAAGCGTGATGCCCATGCAGCCGGATGGTATCTGGCAGTCGCCTTATGACGGTGATAGCTGGAAGCAAAGTACGGGCGACGATCTTCATCGGCGGGCGCTCTATACCTACTGGAAACGTACGGCACCTTACCCATCAATGGTGACGTTTGATAGCCCCAGCCGGGAGTTCTGCCAGTTACGCCGATTGCGCACGAACACGCCTTTGCAGGCTCTTGTCACCCTGAATGATCCGGTTTATGTGGAAGCCGCCCAGCAGTTAGCGGATTATATGCAGCAGCACGGCACGTCTCCTGAACAACAGATACAGGCCGGGTTTCACCGAGTGATGTTGCGGGGTCTGGCTCCTAAAAAACTGGCTATCATGACCCGTCTTTACCGAACGACGGAGGCCCATTATCGGCAGCAGCCGGACGAAGCGAAGAAGCTCATGGCCAGAGCCGATGCCACACCGGCACTGGCCGCATTGACCGTAACGGCCAACACCATGCTGAACCTGGATGAAGTGGTCACCAAAGAATAAATATTGTGGATGATCGGCCGTTGCCGTGGAAATTCGCTCTAGGCTTAGGAACGTATAATCAGCGGGTTTCTGCCCGTGTCAGCTATGAAAAAACTCATCAGCGAACTTCAGCAGGCTGCGGCTGAACGCGAAACCCGGCGGCATTTTTTGCACACCTGTTCAACGGGGCTGGGTGCGATGGCGCTTAGCTCACTTTTGGGAGGCTGTGGGTTTTTTGGTAAAGACGATCCACAGACAAATGTGGTTGGCGCTGCGCTGCAATCCAGCGAGCCGACGGCACCCCATCCATCGCAATTTTTACCCAAAGCCAAACGGGTAATATACATTCATATGGCTGGTTCGCCAAGCCAGCTTGAGCTATTCGACTACAAACCCGAACTGGCTAAATACAACGGTAAAGATTGTCCGCAGGCGTTGCTGGAGGGCAAAAAGTTTGCGTTTATACGGGGTGTTCCCAAAATGCTTGGTCCGCAGGGAAAGTTTGCGCAATATGGTCAGTCGGGCGCGTGGGTGTCCGATTATTTGCCTCATTTACAAGGGGTAGTGGACGATATCTCGTTCTTGAAAGCCATGCATACCGATCAATTCAACCACGCTCCTGCGCAGTTGCTGATGCACACCGGTAGCGCTCGATTGGGTCGACCAAGTATCGGGTCGTGGGTGACGTACGGGCTTGGCACCGAAAACGATAACCTGCCCGGCTACATCGTGCTGGCATCAGGAGGCAAACAACCCGATGCCGGAAAGTCAGTGTGGGGAAGCGGGTTTTTGCCAACAGTTTATCAGGGGGTTCAGTGCCGGACGGATGGTGACCCCGTATTATATGCGTCGGATCCCGCTGGTATGGATCGCAACGTCCGCAAGCAAACGATCGAAGCCATCAGCCAGATCAATCAGCAGCAATACGACGACGTTAAAGACCCGGAAATACTGACCCGGATTTCGCAGTACGAACTGGCGTTCCGGATGCAGATGTCCGTTCCGGATGCGATGAACATCAAAAGCGAACCGCAGTATATTCTGGACAGCTACGGCGTCGATCCGAATAAAGGGTCGTTCGCCCGAAATTGTCTACTGGCCCGGCGGTTGGTCGAGCGCGGAGTGCGGTTTGTTCAACTGTTCGATTGGGGGTGGGATTCCCATGGTACAAGTGCCGATGGCGCGATAGAGATTGGACTACGCACCAAATGCAAAGAGTCTGACCAGGCGGTAGCTGCTTTGCTGACTGATTTGAAGCAGCGCGGTTTGCTGGATGACACACTAGTCGTCTGGGGGGGTGAATTTGGCCGGACGCCTATGCAGGAGAACCGCGATGGTCAGGTTTTACCGTTTATGGGCCGCGACCATCACCTCGAAGCCTTCACGGTCTGGATGGCGGGTGGTGGCGTTAAACGCGGGTTTTCGTACGGCGAAACTGACGATATTGGCTACTACGGCGTTAAAGACAAAGTGCACGTACACGACCTTCAGGCGACCATTTTACACCTGCTTGGTTTCGATCACACCAAGTTGACGTACCAGTTTCAGGGCCGACCGTTCCGCCTGACCGACGTGGCAGGTAAACTGGTCAAACCTATACTTGCCTAGTCTGGCTGGCTAGCGCTAATGGTCCTGCTTCATCGATAAATAGCTACCTTGCTTAAACGTAGGGCGTTTATAGCGCCCGCGTCTTAGTTAGCTATGGCACGTACCTTTCTTATTCATGGGTACGTCGAAGATCCAACGATTTTCGACAAACTCGTTCCTTATTTACCCGCTGCTGAATTTGTCCGAATCAACCTGGCCGACGAATTCGAACGCTGGCAGCCAGTCGGTTTGGTCAATGTGCAACGGGTGGCCAACTACATCGCCGATTGTTACGAGATTGAGGCAACTGATGTGATTATCGGGCATTCGATGGGTGGGTGGATTGCCATTCATATCAAACAACTGACCAATGCAATCGTAATTCAGGTGGCATCCTGGACGGATCAGCGTAAAATTCGGCTCCCGACGCACAATTTGCGCTTGCTTAAAATGCTGCTCTATTCGGGCATTACGCAAAGTCGTCCGCTCCTGAATTATTTTCAGAAACAGTATCCCTTCCAAGAATCCGCTGATTTGTATTGCCGTTTGATGAACGGGATGCGCACGATGAGCCGCCGGTATCTGTATCAGCAGTTGCAGACGCTGTTCGCGCCGGTATCGCCCCTGACTGTTTCACCAGAGTTGCGGATCCATGCCCGTCGGGATAGCATCGTTGCCCGACCCTCCGAACCATTCGTAGAGGTGCCCGGTGATCATTTTGGCCTGGTCTTTTACCCCGAACAAGTCGCTGAAGCAATCCTGACCGTTGATTTGTCTGATTTATTTGACCGACTATGATTTTACTTTCGCTTCGTCGAAGCGCTTTCGTATGACAAAATCAAAGTCGGTCAGATATAGCACAAAAATTATAGTTCAGCCTATTCCAGCACTTTAGGGACTTCAAAAAACTGCTCGTCGTGCTGGGGCGCATTGGCAAGGGCCTGCTCACGGGGAAGTTGATTCCTGACAACATCATCGCGCAACACGTTCGTTTCGGCCGAAATATGGGTGAGCGGTTCGACGCCTGTCGTATCGACCTCATTGAGTTGCTCCATCCAGGTCAGCACACCGTTGAGGCTGTTCAGCAAATCGGCTTCTTCTTCGGGTCGAACCTCCAGACGGGCCAGATGCGCAATTTTATGTAATGTTTCCTGATCTACTTTCATTGCTGTAATGCAACTGGGAAGTCGCTTTAAGTATCTATTCGTTCGTCAATTGCACCGGCTACCTATCCGAAGCGTCTTTACGGAGTTCTGCGTCGATGATTCGATACGTTTCCTCTTTCAGCCAATCGACACTATCCGCAGTAAGCCCTGTCGTTTCGATCGGCGGGTGAACAATGGCCCTGAGCGGGTGCCAGTGCATTCTGACTGTCTCCGTATCGGGCAAAATTTTATAGTTGGTCAGTAGCGTAATGGGCACGATGGGCACTTGCTGCTGAATCGCCATGATGAACGCTCCATCTTTAAACGGGTGGTGCATGGTAGGCAGTTCTTGCGCATGAATGCCACCTTCCGGAAAGATCATAATACTTCGGCCGGAGGCCAGCGTTCGTATCGACTTCGCCAGCGAATAAGCCCGGCTGTTGGGCTGGCCACGGTCTACCTGAACGTGCAGTTTGGCAAACATGTAACCCAGTAACGGAATTTGCTTCACGTCGCTTTTCCCGACGAAAGCGTAGTAGTTATCAACGACCACACCCATTGCCGCAATGTCCAGATACGAAAAATGGTTCGCGCAGAAGACATACACCTGCTTCGGATCGGGTTTGAAGCGCCGTTTGACACGGACCGGTATTCCGACACCCGCGAAGAACAGTATTCCCCAGATGCGATTGATCTGATGCGCCAAGGGCTTCCATGCCTCGCGTTGCAAACACACAAACTGTATCGGGAACAACACCAGATACAGTACGATCAAATAAACAGCACACCAGATTGTGTACAGCAGTCGCATAAGTGTCTGAACGTTAGTTAGTCTGATTCATCTGACCGACTATGATTTTACATTCGCTTCGTTGAAGCGCTCTGTAGCACAAAATCAGAGTCGGTCAGATAAATCAGACAAATCAACGTCCGGATTAGTGTTTAAAGTGTCTTACGCCGGTCGTGACCATTGCCAGACCGTGGGCATTGCAGTAATCGATCGAATCCTGATCGCGTACTGAACCGCCAGGCTGAACCACCGCCGTTATACCCGCTTGGCCAGCAATTTCAACGCAGTCTGCAAAGGGGAAGAACGCATCCGATGCCATAACCGCTCCGTTCAGATCGAAGCCAAACGAACCCGCTTTTTCAATCGCCTGTCGGAGCGCATCGACGCGGGAAGTCTGTCCCACACCACTCGCCAGCAACTGATCCTTATTCGCCAGTACGATCGTGTTGGACTTTGTATGCTTGCACACCTTCAGCGCAAATTCCAAAGCCTGCATTTCGGCATCGGTCGGCGCTTTTTGCGTAACGACTTTGAACTGACCGGTCGTTTCCGTCTGATTGTCCTTATCCTGTTCCAGAACCCCGTTCAGAATGGTTTTGAACATGACGGTTGGCAGCGCAACCGCGTTCCGTTTCAACAGAATCCGGTTCTTTTTCGATTTCAGCAAGGTCAATGCTTCCGGGGCAAAATCGGGCGCGATCAGGATTTCCATGAACAGCTTGTTCAGTTCTTCCGCCGTCGCCAGATCAACCGTTTCGTTCGTGATCAATACACCACCAAAAGCCGAAACCGGATCGCACGCGAGCGCATTCAAATACGCTTCTTTGGGGGTCAATGCCGTGGCAATACCACAGGCATTGGTGTGCTTAATAATTGCGAACGTACTGCCTGCCGACGCCTGAAATTCGTCGATCAAGCCCACACAGGCGTCAACGTCGACCAGGTTATTGTAGGACAGTTCTTTGCCATGCAGTTTTTCGAACATGGCTTCCAGATTGCCGTAGAACGTCGCCTGCTGATGCGGATTTTCGCCGTAGCGCAGATGATTGGCGGGTAGGTGTTTGAAATCGGTAATGGCTACCGCCGATTCGCTCTCTGCATTTGACTTGGCAAAATACGCCTGAATGGCAGTATCGTACTGCGATGTTACGGCAAACGCTTCCTTGGCATACTGCCGCCGGTCGCTGAGATCCGTTGCTCCTTTTTTCTCGTCCAGTAGTTTTACCACATCGGCGTACTGGCTCCTCGACGAAACGATCAGCACATCGTTATGATTCTTGGCCGCAGCCCGAATGAGGGAGATGCCACCAATGTCGATTTTTTCAATGATATCGTCGTCCGAAGCGCCCGACGCTACTGTTTCCTCAAACGGATACAGATCCACAATTGCCAGATCAATGGGTGGAATGCGGTGCCGTTCGGCCTGCGCCAGATCTTCGGGTAACTCACGACGGTAGAGAATACCTCCCATTACGGCTGGATGAAGTGTTTTGACACGACCGCCAAAAATGGAAGGGTATCCGGTCAGGTCTTCAACGGCCGTAACTGGAATGCCAAGTTGTTCAATAAATGCCTGGGTGCCACCGGTTGAATAGAGCTGTACATTGTGTTCGTGCAGAAGCCGTACCAGTGGTTCGAGACCGTCTTTGTAATAAACGGAGATCAGCGCTGAAGAAATTTTGAGGGACATGCTGTCGGGTGAAACAGCTATAGTGCTGTTTCTGAAAATGGTGATCAAGTAAAGCGAAACAATGAAGACCTGTTTCGAACTGATGCACAAAGATAACCAAAGGTCTTAACTTTGTCTGCCCAGCGCGCGAAAGCCTGATCTTGCCAAGGCGTCATTGAGTAAACGGGTATTATCTGAATGAGTACATTTAAAAAATTAGCCGGTGATACGGCTCTATACGGCGTCAGTACTATTCTTGGGCGAATGCTCAACTTTGCGCTGGTGCCGCTGCAAACCTACGTTTTCAAGCAGCCGAGTGAAATGGCCTCCAACGTCGAGTTATACAGTTGGGTCGGCATTTTGCTGGTTATTTACACGCTTGGGCTCGAAACGGCCTTTTTTCGGTTTACCGCCCGGTCGGGTGGAGCCAGCAATCCGGAGGATCGGATACGGGTATTCAACGAAACGCTCAGTATCGTTATCGCGGTTAGCGTCACGTTTACCACGGCGATCATACTACTGACTCCGCAGATTGTCGTGTGGCTGGGTTATCCGGGGCAGGAGTTGTCTGTTATCTGGGTTGCGCTTATTGTGGCCATTGATGCCATTATGGCGATTCCTTTCGCGCGGCTACGGGTCGAGAATCGGGCGCGTCGGTTTGTTCAGGCAAAGATCATCAACATTCTGATTGTCGTTTTCCTGAACGTTTTTTTTCTGATTATTTGCCGGGATATCTATGCGGAAAAATACCTGTCGTTTCTTAAACCGGCAATCGACCTGATCTACTACCCCAGCATTGGCCCCGGCTATATCCTGCTGGCTAACTTAGTGGGTAACGCTACCTATTTCGTTCTGCTGCGGGATGCCTTTTCCGGGTTTCGCTTCCAGCTCAATAAAGAACAGACAAAGGTACTTCTTGCCTATGCCGCACCACTCATGCTGACGAGTCTGGCCGGACTAATCAATTCCATGACCGACCGGCTGTTTTTGCAACACTGGCTTCCCGAAGGTTTTTACCGGGGATTGACCAGTAAAGATGCGCTGGGTATCTACGGAAATTGCCTGAAACTGTCCGTATTTATGGCGCTGGTGATCCAGTCGTTTAAGTTTGCCGCCGATCCGTTTTTCTTCTCCCGCGCTGAAGACAAAAACTCCCCCAAACTGCTGGCCGATGTTACAAAATGGTTCATTATCGTTTGTGTACTGATCTGGGTGGGCGTCAGCCTGAACCTGGATATTGTCGGGTTGCTAGTGTCGAAAAAGTATCGTTCCGGCCTGTCCATCGTGCCGTTGCTGTTACTGGCTAACCTGTTCCTTGGCGTCTATTACAACATTGCGTTCTGGTTCAAGCTCAGCGATAAAACGCAATTCGGAACGCTCATCACCATCGTTGGAGCGTTGATCACGGTTGCAGGAAACATTATCTTGATTCCGATTATTGGCTACATGGGCTGTGCGGTCGCGTTTCTTGTATCCAGCTTCGCCATGATGGTCATTTGTTACGGGCTGGGGGAGAAGTATTATCCCGTTCCGTACCATGTAAAATCGGCGGTGGGCTATATTCTGGGGGCGGGTTTGCTGATCTACGGGTCACAACAAGTGGAAATAGCCAATTTGTGGTTGTCTGTACCGTATCACATGGCCCTGTTCGGGCTGTTTTTTGCGGTCGTTCTAGTCGTTGAGCGCAGCACGTTCGTGCCCGCTTTGCAACGACTACGCAAACCGAAAGGCGCTGTTCCTACGCCCGTTGGCCCTACCGACGAGCCGATAAGTAAGAAGTAAAGAAGTCGGGTAATTGAGATAATTCAGTTGGTTGCCCAACGTGAATTACCTAACAACTATCGCTTGTTTCTTACAAATCCGGTCGTAAGTTTTCGGTGGCGACGCGGGCGGTGCGACTGCGAACCGCTGATGTCATGAAGAAGCCGACCGCCGTTCGACCGCTGGCGTTGGCATTCACAATATTCGTTGGCACATTAGCCGGCGGGGTAGCAAACAGGCCACCATTCGAAAGCTGCGTTTGTAGTTCCTCCCAAAAGTTAAACGCTTCCAACGTCAGCGACTGTACTTCCACTTTCACCACATCATCGAACGCATACAAGCTATCCGGGTTGATCGACCGACGGATTGGCGCGATAAAAATCAGGCCGTCAGTATTCGCGTTTCCGCGAAACGAGCCATCCTGCGACGTAATAATGTCACGGGCTCTATTAGCCAGCACGCCATTCCGAAAATAGCGAATCCGGTAGTAATCGGTCGCTCCGGCTATATCCTGGGCGTAAAACTGAGCCCGGTAGCCTTCCGTTTTTGATAAGGGATTGATCTTCACTTTGGAAAATACCAGCGAATCAACCGTCGGCACACGGTTCATTCTGGACGTGGCGTTGTACGTTTCCCCCTGAAAATTGATCCGGAGCTGATAGGTACGGCCAATATGCCCCAGCGTGTCCGTGGCTGACCGTGGCTGCCAGACGTAATAACCGTCGTTATCGGGGTCAGTAAAGGCAAATGTCTTTCCCGCATCATCCAACACGGTGACCGTTGCGCTGAGTGCGGCCGGGGGCGTACTGCTGTTGAAATAAGCCGCCGTCTGCGTGAGTCGTATCGTCTGCGGCCCCGGCAGATCGGTCAGAACCGCATCGACCGACAACTGTGTCGGACCCGTAGTAAGCTTGGCATCGATGACCGTCTCGCACCCTGACAGACTACAGAGAGCAAGCAGATAAAAGGCTAACGGATATAAGAAGGGGAGTCGTTTCATCATCTAAACTTGTTATGGAGCTGAATACCTGTAGTATAGGCAAGTACGACGCCCCTTAGAATTTGAAGTTGTAGGTCACGGAGGGGATCACCGTAGCAAACACGGAATATTTGATTGCTTCCGTTACTCTTGGATTGTCTTCGTTGGGTTGAAAAAACACGGAAAATGGATTCTTCCGCCCATAGGCGTTGTAGACCGAGAACACCCAGTTGTCATCTTTGCGCTTGCCGGGTCGTTTGCGCCCCTGTAGCGTGGCTGCCAGATCGAGCCGGTGGTAGGCCGGAATTCGGTAATTGTTGCGTCCGTCGATGACCTGACCAACCTGCCCCTGAAACTCGAATCGATTGGTTGGGAACGTGGCCGGTGTGCCACTGGCAAGGGTGAATGTCGCCGAAAAATTCCAGCGTTTCGCGCGCGGTGGATCGAACAGCAGGACCGATGTTAGTGTGTGTCGTTTGTCGAAGCGCGTGGGATACCAGTCGTTGTTATTGATACCCGCAACCTGCCGTTCCGTTTTTGCCAGCGTATAGCTAATCCAGCCGTTGACGACGCCCGTGTTTCGCTTCACGTAAAATTCGGCACCGTAAGCCCGACCCCGACCACTCAACAAATCCCCTTCCAGGTATTTATTCAGAATCAGACTTGCCCCGTCGATGTAATCGATCTGATTTTGAAGCCATTTGTAATAAACCTCAACTGATGCCTCAAATTCCTGACCTGTTCGGCCAAAGTTTTTGAAATAGCCGCCAGCGATCTGATCGGCAATCTGTGGACGAATATTGTTGGTAGAAGGTGTCCAGATATCCAGTGGCGTTGACGCGGTGGTGTTTGAGATAAGGTGGATATACTGCGCCAGTCGGTTGTAACTTAGCTTGAACGAGCTGTTATTAGCCAGCTCATACTTGGCCGCAAAGCGCGGTTCCCAGTTGCCGTAGGTCTGGATCATATTCTTTCCCCGATAAGCAACGGTCGTAATAACCGTCCGTCGTTCGCCAGCGGGAACATCCGTCTGAAACGTGTATGCTTCGCCCGGTCCAATGTAGTTGAACAGCGAATAACGAAGCCCGTACTGAAGTTGTAATTTCGACGTAACCTGTTGCTCGTTACCAATGTAGAGCGCATTTTCCAGCCCGTATTTACTTTCCAGTCCAAAGGTGCGAATGCTGCCTAAACTGGCTGCCGTTGCCTTGCCCGGCTGAAAATCGTGCAGGATAGACTGTCCGCCGAAGGTGATCGTGCTCTTACCCAGAAATAGGGAAAAATCGGGTTTTATGCTGTAATCGACAATTCGCGAATCGGTCTTGAAATAGTCATTTGGCCGTTTCTGCTTCAGATCGGAGTTGAGCGAGTAATCGTAATTGCTGTAATACGCCGTTGTGTTCAAAAACAGACGATCACTGAATACGTGGTTCCAGCGGGCCGAAACCGTTGTATTGCCCCAGTTGAATCCAAAGTCGGACCCGAAGACATCACGACCCAGATAGCCGGACAGATACACGATATTTTTGTCGTTGATGCGGTAATTTCCTTTCGCGGTTAGGTCGTAAAAATAGAATTTGGCACCTTTCAGATCGCTGTTCAGAAAAGGTTGCGCCAGAATATCGGCATAAGAACGCCGGGCCGCTATGATGAACGAACCTTTGCCGTTGAATAAGGGACGCTCATACGACAAACGACTAAAGATGAGGCCTATACCGCCGTTTAACTCCGGCTTTTTTGCGTTTCCTTCCTTTAGCCGCACATCAAGGATCGAGGCAATCCGACCGCCGTAATTTGCCGGAATACCGCCTTTGATGAGCTTGACGTCTTTAACCGCGTCGGGATTGAATACGGAGAAAAAACCGAACAGGTGCGACGAATTGTAGACAGGCGCTTCATCCAGCAGCACTAAATTCTGATCGATGCTACCCCCCCGAACGTTAAATCCTGTTGCCCCTTCGCCAACGGTCGAAACGCCGGGAAGCAGCTGAATGCTTCGAATAACATCTACTTCGCCCAACAGTGCCGGAATGCGTTTCAGCGTTTTGACATCAATCTGATTAACGCTCATCGCGATATTCTTGACGTTATCGTCTTCCCGTTTGGTCGAAACGACCACTTCCTGCAATTGCCGACCTTCTTCCTTTAATTCGAGGTCGAGCCGAATATTCCGATCGGTCAACGCTATCGTTTTCGTCTGTTTTTCGTAGCCGACGTAGGAGATAACCAGGTTGTAGTTACCGGGCGGCATGGTTACGGCGTAGAAGCCGTAATTGTTCGTGACCGCACCGGTGTTGGTTTCCTTAACGAACACCGATACGCCAATCAGCCCTTCGCCGTTGGCCGCGTCCTTTATGTATCCACTAATGGTCAGTTGAGCCGAAGCTGCTTTATCCGCATTACCCGCCCGAACACTTACATTCTGATCGGTCTGGGCTCGCACGATGTGGCTGCCTGCCAGCGTAAGAAACAGGACGAAGAACGTATTGAGTACATTGTTTTTCATTCGGTTGTTAGTAAATTACCAGACGGGTGTTTTTAATGAACCCGTCATTTTTACAGAAATGCAAAAGTAGGTCAGGTCTGGTTGGGCTTCACAGAAAAATAGATAAACCCACCGAATTGAGGGCTGAACGGCACCGTTTATCGTAGTAAATTACTAGTCCATCAGGGTATGAATGAATTGTATCCGGATGGATTTCCGCTTTTAACTGTTTTATCAACTAGTCTCATGCGCTTTATCCTTGTTATTTTAGTCCTGTTATCAAACATTGCCGTTGCCCAGTCTTTGTTGTGGGAAGTATCCGGAAATGGACTTAAAGAACCGTCTTACCTGTTTGGCACTTATCATATCCTGAAAGACAGTTACCTCGACAAAACCCCCACGGTAAAGACGGCTTTTAACGCGGCTCAGGGCATTGTGGTCGAAACAACCATCGATTCATCGGCGATGTTGAGCATGGCGATGCGGGCCATCATGCCGGGAAACAGCCTGAAAAAACTGCTTTCCGACGCTGATTACAAAGTAGTAGCTGACGAGTTTAAACAGGTTACGGGCTACGATCTGGCCATGTTCAACCAGATGAAGCCCATCATGACGGCTACGACGCTTACGATGAGTTACGCCGAGAAAGAAGTGGATACCCTGAGCAAATTTACCGGGCAGCCGCTCGATCTGTATTTTGCTACGGAAGCCAAAAAACGGGCCAAGGTTTTAACACCACTCGAAACGATGGAACAGCAAATGGCCTTTCTGTTCGATCACGATTCCGTAGAAAAGCAAGCGGCTGATCTGGTTAAACTGGTGAAAGAGAAAAAAGAGCTGGAAGACCAAAGTAAACACCTGACCAATCTATACCTGGCCGGTGATCTGGATGGCATGTGGAAGCTGAGTCAGGCGCACGAAAAAAAGCACGGCGATCTGTCATACCTGGTTAACGAGCGGAACCAGACCTGGATGGGAAAACTCCCTACACTGATGGCACTCCGACCAACCTTCGTGGCGGTTGGTGCGCTGCATCTTCCCGGCCCTACTGGATTGATTGCTCTATTGCGTAAAGGCGGATTTCTGGTGAAACCGTTGTGATCGGGTTCGCAATCAAGCAAACGGGGAGGCCGGTTCGTTAACCAGTCTCCCCGTTTGCTTGATCAAGTCATTTTATAGTTTGTCCCGCAGATACTCCGCCGTGTAATTCGCATCGGTCATTTTGACCATTTCTTCAGGCGTGCCCGTAAAGGTGACATAACCGCCCGTTTCACCACCTTCGGGACCGAGGTCAATAATGTAATCGGCGCTTTTGATCACTTCCATGTTGTGTTCGATGATGATGACCGAGTCGCCCTGATTGACGAGCGCGTTAATGGCCGAAAGTAATTTACGAATGTCGTGGAAGTGAAGACCCGTTGTCGGTTCATCGAAAATAAACAGCGTGCCGCCCTTGTTTGGATTGCCTTTGCTGAGGAACGAGGCCAACTTAACGCGTTGCGCTTCACCCCCGGACAGCGTATTGGCCGATTGACCCAGACCGATGTAGCCCAGGCCGACATCCTGCAAGGGTTGCAGTTTGTCGGCCATTTTGGGTTCTGATTTCCGGAAGAAGTCGATCGCTTCGTCTACCGTCATCTCCAGAATATCGGCGACATTTTTATCATGTAGCGTCACTTCCAGCACTTCCTGCTTGAACCGTTTTCCACCGCAGCCTTCGCACCGGAGGTAAATATCGGCCATGAACTGCATCTCGATCTTCACTTCGCCTTCGCCCTGACACACTTCGCAACGCCCACCATCAACGTTAAACGAGAAGTGACTTGGCTTGTACCCCCGCGATTTGGAAACGGCCTGGTCGGCCATCACCTGACGCAGATAATCATAGGCTTTTATGTATGTGACGGGGTTAGAGCGACTCGATTTTCCAATTGGATTCTGATCGATCATTTCAACCGATGATATCCGGTCGAGGGAGCCACTCAGGCTGTCGTATTTACCGGATTCTTCAGCGGCATCGCCCTTCTCACGCATAAGTGCGGGGTACAGCACCTTCCGAATCAGCGTACTCTTGCCGGAGCCCGATACACCCGTTACAACCGTCAGCATATTGAGCGGGAACCGAACGTCAACGTCTTTGAGGTTATTCTCACGAGCCCCTTTCAGTTCGATAAAATTCGTTCCTTTCCGGCGGAATTTGGGTACTTCAACAATTTCGCGGCCAGTCAGAAAGTCTAGCGTGTGGGATTGGTGAGTAACCGCTGTGTCCTGATCGTCGCTACCGATTTCCAGTCGTCGGGCCGCTTCGTCCTCAATCGTGTCCCACGTTCCTTGGAAGACCAGATGTCCGCCGAGAATACCCGCGTCAGGGCCAATATCGATCAACTGATCGGCGGCCCGCATGACTTCTTCTTCGTGTTCAACGACGATCACCGTGTTACCCATATCGCGCAGGGATTCCAGAACGCTGACCAGTCGTTTCGTATCGCGTGGGTGCAGGCCAATGCTAGGCTCATCCAGAATGTACATCGAACCAACCAGCGCAGAGCCAAGCGATGTCGCCAGTTTAATGCGCTGATACTCACCACCGGACAAGGAGTTGGTCAGGCGATTGAGCGTCAAATAACCTAGCCCAACGCGTTCCATATAATCAAGGCGGTTCCGAATCTCGATCAGAATACGGTTAGCGATCTGCCGTTGCTGGTCAGGGAGCTGAATGTCGCGGAAGAACGTAGTTACCTGGGCGAGCGGCATCAGCACCAGATCCGTGATGGACTTACCGGCAATTTTTACGTAGCCTGCATCCTTACGCAAGCGCGAACCCCGACACTCGGGACACGTTGTTTTACCCCGATAGCGGGACAACATTACCCGGTACTGCACCTTGAAGGTCTGGCTTTCGACGTAACTGAAAAACGAATTCAGACCGTCGAAATACGTGTTTCCTGTCCAGAGTAACTCCTGCTGAGCGGGCGAAAGTTCTTTGTAGGGGCGGTGAATCGGGAAGTCGAAGCGGATGCCATTCTTGAGCAACGGTTTCAGAAACTCCTGATTCATTTTCTCGCTGCGCCAGGGCGCAATGGCTCCTTCAAAAACCGACAGATTCTTATCCGGAATGACTAGATCCGGATCGATACCCAAGACCTTGCCAAAGCCATCGCACCGCCGACACGCACCGTATGGGTTGTTGAACGTAAAGAGGTTGACGCTCGGCTCTTCGAAGACGATACCATCCAGTTCAAACTTATCCGAGAAAACGCGGGATTGACCCGGATCATCGCCCCGGCCCACAATGGCTACGCGGCAGGTGCCTTCGCCTTCGTTGAACGCCGTTTGAACCGAATCCGAAAAGCGGTACTGGTTATCTTCATCGGGATTCCCCTTGTCGTCGTAGATAACGGTTCCGCGGTCAATGAGGATTTCGAGCGACTCATACGATAGGTTAACACCGCCCTCCTTCGTTTCATCAGTCAACAAATCTTCTATCTGGAGCACTTGCTGACCCGTCGGTGATGCGGCATTCTGACCGCCATCGACTACGATCCGGGTGTATCCCTTCTGAAGCAGGATCGTCAGCTCATAGGCCAGCGTCTTGTCGTCGCGAATGCGGAGCGGAGCCAGAATCATTACGCGCTGACCAGCCTCAAAACTATACATGAAGTTGACAACGTCCGTAACCGTATCCTTACGTACTTCGTTGCCCGACAGGGGGGAATAGGTCACACCCGCCCGGCCAAAAAGTAGTTTCAGATAGTCGTAGATTTCGGTCGAGGTGCCGACCGTTGAGCGGGGGTTGCGGGTCGATACTTTTTGCTCGATGGCAATAGCGGGCGAGACCCCCTTAATGTATTCGACCTCAGGCTTTTCCATCCGGCCCAGAAACTGACGGGCGTAGCTGCTCAGGCTCTCGACATACATGCGCTGCCCTTCGGCAAACAGGGTATCGAACGCCAACGACGATTTTCCCGAACCCGAAAGTCCGGTCAGCACAACTAATTTATTGCGTGGAATAGCGACGTCAATTCCTTTCAGATTATGTACTTTCGCCCCTTTGATGATGATAAACTGCTTGGGGTCGAGGTGATCAACCGACTGGATGTGTTCGGCTTTCGTGGTTTGAGTCATTCTTCGTAAACAGGGTAAACTCTATCTAGATTTTAACGGTTTATTTGACGATATGGTTTCTCTTGAGCGATATTCTTGAGGGGACTTCCCGCAATATTAAACCGTAGTTGACGGACCGATGCAACAACCTGGTATTTATGCCCGTATTGGGTAACGAGAGTAATGGAGTTTGCAACTGAAGATATCATTCGCCTGAGTGCCGCGCTGCTTATTGGCGGACTGATTGGAATAGAACGGGAGTATCACGGCAAATCAGCGGGCTTCCGTACGATGATCATGATTTGTGTCGGGTCCGCTTTATTTACGCTGGTATCGGGTCGCATGGGTTCGGGTACCGCCGGCGATCGTATTGCCGCTAACATTGTCAACGGCATTGGTTTTCTGGGAGCGGGCATCATCTTTCGGGACGACAACCGGGTAAAAGGCTTGACCACTGCGGCCACGGTCTGGGCGGTGTCGGCCCTGGGCATGTGTCTGGGTAGTGGTCATTACGACATTGCCCTGATCGGGTTCGTATTTATTATCAGTTCTCTGCTGTTTCTGAACCGGTTTGCCCGCCAGATTCAACGGCTGAACCAGACCCGGGATTACAAGATCGTCACCCAGTTTCGGAACAAGACGCTCAGCCAATACGAAGAATTCTTCGAGGAGTGTGGTCTATCGCCAACCCGTAGCCATCAGCAGCGGATTGGTACCGAAATAATTGGCCAATGGCGCGTGGATGGGACGGAAATAAACCACGAAAAGTGCATTAAACGTTTGTTAAACGATCCTGAAGTAAAAGAATTTACGTTTTAATTTCGTTACATTCGGGACGCTGGATAGTAAACGGTCAACAAGTCAATTAATCCTGTTTTAGTCCGTAGTCTGTACCAGCTTCCTATTTACAAAAACCGACCATGAGTTATAGTCAGAAGTTACTGTTTGTTATCGCTTTATTGAGCAGTAGCGTTGCGTTCGGGCAACTAACAGAAGATCCTGAAGATCGCCGGGATCAGGGCAAAGACCCGCTTAAAACACAAACTGTAGACGGGCAGCCCTTGCCGTTTTCGCAACGACTGCGGTTTGGTGGTGGCATCAACGGATTTCGTTTCGGCAATCCGTTCAGTCTCGGTGTTTCGCCAGTTATCGCGTATCAAGCCACTGAGCACCTGATCGTTGGGATTGGTGGAACATACAATTATACGCGTTACAAGCCTTATTTTAATGGCGTTGGTAACGTTGGCGGACAGACCTATAACCAGTATGGTGGCAGAGCGTTTGCTATGTACGAATTTATTCCATCCATACTGCCCAATCTCTATTTACACGGAGAAATAGAGAACAGTACGGTTCAGCAAAAGATCGATGGCGTCGGTGGTAGCTATACCGGACAGGTGACCGCACCACTGGTTGGCGTTACGTATTCGCAGCCAATATCGCGTCGGTTCGGGGTGAACCTGACCGCGCTGTATAACCTGAATTATGATGCTAATGCGGGTCTATCTCAATATGTATACGGCAGCCCGCTTGTTATTCGGCTGTCGTTCTTCTAGAGTAAGCATCCTCTAAGGCAAAGAAGGCGTTTCCCATCCGGAGACGCCTTCTTTGTTTAAATCCTTACTGAATTTTGGCCCAGATCAGTTCCGCAATTCGATCCATTCCTGAATCGTTCGGATGCGCTGCCACGCCCGGATTCGTATACTGGCTGGCGAAATACTGCCCCTGACCGACCATACAGCTTAAATCAACGAGCGTATGGCCTTTTTCCGCCGTCACTTTTCGTATAACAGCGTCGGTTTGTGGCCGATACCAGACACTTGTTGTTATAACGATCTTCACCGGCTGGCCGTATGTAGCCAGTCGATCCAGAAGCTGCTGAAACTGTGACTCGAAATGACGGCTCTGAACGTCATCATCGGCTACGTTTTCACCGAGTCGGACAATGATTAAATCGGGCTTGATCTGTTGCAGCGGAGCGTTGAATTCATCGATGCTGTAGGTGGCCTTACCGTAATCGCGTTCGAAATCGACACCCAGCTGAAGATTGACGCTCGCTGGTGGGTAAAGTTTTGTAAAATGACCCGAGAGCAGATGAACAAAATCTTTTTCGGGGGCCGATGCCGCCGTCCCATTCGTATTGTCTTGCGGGCTGGGGTCACCTCCGTTCGACTGCTTCTAGACACGGTGTATGTGTTGGGATTGGCGGGTTTGTTCGTGATGGCCGTGTCTTACCTGGCCGCTGATACGTATAACCCGTTTATCTATTTCCGATTCTAACCAGTGCCTTGGCTGCCGTTTAAAACACCCCGATTCATGACCGCATGACGGTAAAAACTGAAAGAGCGCTCCTGCTTTATGATAACACGAATACGACTCAAACTGACTGCTTTTCTCTTTGCTGTCCTGCTGTTTTTACCCGGTGTCGACCAGCTTCTGGGACTTTCGGCGCGATTCAGTAGTACTGAGAACCGTCAGCTGAGGCCGATGCCTTCGTTACACTTTCCGCACGTTCGCAGTTTTGCGCATCAGTTCGATCCTTATTACAAAGAGAATTTTGGCTGGCGAAATGCACTGTTCTATCTCTACAGCCGCTGGAAGTTCTGTGTGTTGGGCGTATCGCCATTACCGGAAAAAGTAGTAATAGGGAAGAAGGGCTGGCTTTTTTTAGGGAATACGGGCAACAACGTGCTGGACCAGCATCGCGGATTATAACCGCTTTCGGTCGATTCTGCCCGACTCATCGCCAGTCATCTGGTGCAGCGTCAGCAGGAGCTAAAGCAACAGGGAGTAGAGTTGTATGTGCTGGTTGCACCAGATTCGCATACCATTTACAGTGAGTACTTGCCAGACTATCTACATCAACAGCCGGCGGTCTCCCGACTGGATAGGCTTAAGCAGGAAGTAGCCAAAACGGATCTGCACTTTACCGATCTTCGGGATACACTCCGGATCGCTAAACGCAGTCACGTCGTTTATTATCAGACAGATACCCACTGGAACGAGTATGGAACGCTGGTGGGCTGCGCGACTCTGCTCAAAGCCGTTAAACAGAATCGACTTAGTTTGCCGCCCGTTCGACTATCGAATTACCGTATTGAAAAGCAGCAACGTGGCGTTTCCGGCGATCTGATTAACATGCTGATGCTCCAGGATCGGTATCCGACCGATAGGTTCTGCTATGCCATTAAACCCGTTCCCAACTATATGGGTCGGCAGGTTTCCGTTGTACTGGATAAGGAGACGGCTCTGCCTTCCACACGGTTCATGGGGGCTGGCTCCGACAAATTATTGCTGATCGGTGATTCATTCAGTGAAGGGATGATGCAGTACCTCGCCGGCTACTTTCACGAATCGTATTTTGTCCGTGACAGTAAGCTAGACCGTTCTCTGGTGAAGACGGAACACCCGGCTATTGTCGTTATCGAGATCGTAGAACGCAACATCAGCCAACTGGCCAGATTCTGAAGCGTTTCCACTTGCTTCATTGACCCAGTAGTCAGTCAGCCGCTTTTTCGGCGATTCAGGCCTGTTTTGCCGCACGGTTGGTCGTCCGATGTCCATTAATCGTTGCCTGCGGCTCGATTCAGAAGACCCAGTCGACGGCTGCGCCATGAAGTTTTGCGCAAGCCGCCAGAATCCGTAGTTCCATTTTTATGTCTGGTCCACCTGTCTCCAGAAGCAGAACAGACACGGAAGAATCGGCAGAACGTCTATTCCAATGATGATGTAATCGAAGATTATGGTGAATGGGTGTAGTTTACTTTATTATTAAGGTACGATTAAATTGTCTTAAAATTATTCCAACGCCTATCTGTACCAGCTTGGCTGGGAATTGTTGTCATGTCGTTTCCAAATTCGAAAAACGCGTTTAAAAGAATTCTTAAACAAAGGCCAAAGATTCCAACTTTTCAGAGGAATGGAAGGCTGTTTCTCGTGGATGACGGCCAAAACCAGCACCTTAAAATACGATAGAACTACTTAATGAAAGGAAACGTATGGACAAAATACGTGTACTGGCAACTGGCTTACGCTTTCCCGAAGGTCCGGTTTTTGACGAAACCGGTTGCCTGTGGTGTGTAGAGCAGGAGGGGGAAGGCTTGTTTTGCCGGAACTTAAATGGAGAAATACTACGAGTTCCAACGGGCGGAAGGCCCAACGGAGCAACCGTTCGCGATGGCTATGTGTGGTTTTGTGACTCAGGGCAGCATGCAATCCGACGGCTAACGATCAGCTCAAAAGAGGTAGAGACAGTACTTGATCGAATCGGGGCAGACCCGCTGCAATGGCCTAATGATCTGCACTTCGATCAACGGGGGAATTTATTGTTTACATGCCCCGGTTCTTCCGAAGACGACATGCCGGGCTACGTGGCTGCCTATTCGCCGGATGGTTTGGTTGAGATCGTTGCTGATGAACTCAATTACCCGAACGGATTGACGTTGTTGCCGGGTAGTCAGACATTGCTCATTTGTGAAACGCACAAGCAGCGTATCTGGCAGGGCTATTGGGACGAAGAAAGCTTGAGCTGGGAGAATATTAGCGTCTGGACAACCGTGATCGATGTTCCGGATGGCGATTCAATTCCCGGACCCGATGGGCTGACGGTTGGTCCGGATGGTGACGTGTACGTAGCAGTTTTTGGGGCCGGGCTGATCAGGGTGTTTTCGGCGGATGGATACTTTAAACGGGACATTACGTTACCGGGACAAAACCCGTCCAATTGTGCGTTCGATCCGTCGGGTGAGCTGGGGCTGATTGTCACTGAAACAGAGCGGGGTGAACTGCTAAGTATCACATGGTGAGCAACTTGCACTAGTTTATAAGCAGAAAAGGGAATCATAGCTGATTCCCTTTTCTGCTTATAAACTAGTGGTAAACTTGGTTCCTACTTATGTAATTCAGCCAGAACGGTGACGCCACCTTTCATGCGATCACCAATCTTTACCTTGACGTCAGCGTCGAGAGGGACAAAAACGTCAACTCGTGATCCGAATTTGATGAACCCCATCTCCTCACCCTGATGAACAGGCTGTCCTTCCCGAACATACCAGATGATGCGTCGGGCCACCGCACCGGCAATTTGGCGAAATAGGACTTCTACACCGTTGGCCAGTTCAATAACTACGGTCGTGCGCTCGTTTTCGGTGCTGGATTTAGGATGCCAGGCTACTAGGTATTTGCCCGGATAGTACTTGAAATAGCGGACAATGCCCGTGACCGGATTTCGATTGACGTGTACGTTGAGCGGAGACATAAAGATCGAAATTTGCCGCCGGTTGGACTTGAAATATTCGTCTTCGCTGGTCTCCTCAATAACGACAACTGTACCATCGGCAGGTGCAATCACCTGGGACTCATGAAAGGTTAATTCCCTGGTTGGAACGCGAAAGAACTGTACGATCAACCCGAACAGAATTAAACTGGCTATGACCAACAACACGATAGCTGTCGTGTTATCGGAGAACAGAAAGAAGTAGGCCAGCAAATCCAGAGCCAGCAAAACCAGCCCTGTCGTGATCATTATGGTGTAACCTTCGCGGTGTAAGCGCATAGAAAGAACGTAGACGTTAAATGATGAACAGGAGACGAGAGACTTGCATCACTGGTTCGCCTGTAATCCAGCGTATTCTATCTAACGTCTATTTAAGCCACAAAGTTAATAGCCCCCGCGGAATTTATACGTACTGGAGACTTTATCAATGGCTACAATATAGGCCGCTAAGCGCAAAGGAACCTGAAACCGCTGTGATGTTTCGAATACACGGTCGAAGGCATCTTTCATCGCCCGATCGGCCCGGCGATTGACGCGGTCCAGTGTCCATTTGTAACCGATGCGGTTCTGAACCCACTCAAAATAAGAGACCGTAACACCACCGGCATTGGCCAGAATGTCGGGTACCACCAGAATCCCTTTGCTATTTATTATCTCGTCCGCCGACGCTGAAGTTGGCCCATTGGCTCCTTCAACAATCATTCGGGCCTGAATCGAAGCCGCGTTATCGTCAGTAATGACATCTTCCTTGGCCGCTGGCACCAGCACGTCGACGGCCAGTGACAGCAGTTCTTCGTTCGATATTTTTTCTGCCCCGCCGAATCCCTCGAGCGTGCCTTTATTCCCGTTCCGATAGGCTACGGCTGCGGTAATATCGATGCCGGCTGCGTTGTAATAACCACCGGAAATATCACTGACGGCTACCACCGTAACACCCCGTTCGTGAAGCAGTTCAGCCGCAAACGAGCCGACATTGCCAAATCCCTGTATAGCTGCTGTAGCCCGGTATGGATTCATCCGGAGTTTATCCATAGCAGACAGGGCGGCTACCGTAACACCGCGACCGGTGGCCTCCGTACGGCCCAGCGAACCGCCCAGCACCAGGGGTTTACCGGTAACTACATTGTTGACCGTCATGCCCTTCGCTTTTGAATATTCGTCAACAATCCAGGCCATTTCGCGTGGACCCGTGCCCATGTCAGGCGCTGGAATGTCGCGGTCAGGACCAAACACGTCGAGCATCGCAACGGTGTACTGCCGGATAAGCCGCTCAATTTCTCCCGCCGACATGTCGCGTGGGTTACAGGCAATGCCCCCTTTAGCACCGCCGTAAGGAATGTCGACAACGGCGCATTTCCAGGTCATCCAGGCGGCCAGCGCTCGAACTTCGTTCAGGTTGACGCCCGGATCGAGCCGAATGCCTCCCTTGGACGGTCCTAGAATGTTGGAGTGAATAACCCGGTAACCTTCAAACACTTTGATGGCTCCATTGTCCATCGTAACAGGGAGGCCGACAATGACTTGCCGGGCCGGTACTTTCAGAATATCGTACATTTCGTCCGAAATGCCCAGCAGACGGGCAGCCGCGTCGAAGCGCGACATCATGGACTCAAGGGGATTCTCTTTATCTTTTATTGGGGCTGGTTCAATGTATGCCATGGCCATAGTTTTACTTCACGCTAATAAACCATTTCTGTTAATGAAGTGTGTTGCAAAATTAACAAAAGCGCTGTATTATTATGAAAACTATATTTATTCTAAAATTAATCTAATATAAAAATCCCAATAATAATTTACCCCTATACGTATTGCCAAAATTGTAATATACTGATAGTAGCCACTACAAAAGAAAAATCGGTAATTGGTTATTATGACAACTTGATAAAAATTTACAGAAAACACATTCTTACTCAGTGGTACATTGAAAATCAGCGTAGAAAGCGTTAATTTTGAGAATTAGTACACACCCTGTCTATTACCAGCTATTAACTATGGTTCAGGAAGAAAAGAACCGCTACTCGGAGGATGACCTGAAAGAGTTTGAAATCTTGATCGGTCGGAAACTGGAAGCAACCCGTAGTGAGTTGAATTATATTAAGGAGACACTCAGCAAACGCAATGATAGTGGCACGGATAATACATCCGGCAATTCTAAATTGCTCGAAGATGGTGCCGACACCAGCGAACGTGAAAACCTTAGTCAATTAGCAGCCAGATTGCAGAAATTTACGCAACAACTTGATGCCGCTATGGTGCGGATCAAAAACGGGACATACGGTGTTTGCAAGGATACCGGAAAATTGATTCCGAAAGAGCGTCTGCGAGCTGTACCGCACACGCAGCAGACAATCGAGGCCAAGTTGCGCCAGTCGAACTAGCGTTTGCTAACCAAATCATCTAGCCAGTCTGTCGCCGATCAGGGTGTACAGATAGTTTGCTGACGTCTAAACACACGTAATTAGAAAGGTCTGGTGGCTAGTCCATCGGACCTTTTTGTTTTCTGAAAACGGTTAAAACGCTAAAGAAACTCACGGTCATTCGACGCATGGATTGGATGAACCCTCCAGCCAGTGTAAAAAGAAAGGCAACTAGTTGGCATAACAAGGATAGGATTAGGCCTTAACGCTATAATTTCTAAACAAAATGAGCGGTTTTTGGTAAATAACGCAGAGTAAAACTAAAAATCGACAATCATGCTGGAACGCCTTGAAGAAGTTCGGGAAAATATATTCCGCTATCTGGAGGCTCGCATCGAGTTATTCACGCTCGAAACAAGGAGCAAAGTGGAGGAAGGGGTTGTAGTAGGGATTCATGGCGTCGTATTGGCGCTCTTGGGTACTATGACGCTTATATTCTTATTTAGTCTGCTGGCCGCGTACCTGAACGAGGTAACCGACAGCCGGTATTTGGGTTTTCTGATCGTAGCCGTCTTTTTTCTTGTGTTAACTATAATCTGGGCGACCGCCAGTAATTTCGTTAAATCGAAAATTAGGGTAGCTGCTTATAGCGCCATTAAAAAAAGTCAGGAAAAAAAGACAGAGGAAAAATCGGAAGCTGTCCACGACCTGATGGAAAAAACACGGGCGAGTTTGAACGAAAGTGGTCGCCTACCTCGGTAACCGAAAAGAGTTAACCTATTAATTACAAGCTACATACCTTACGTTAAGGAAACAGATTATGGAAGATCCTAAGGTTTTTTTTGCTGATACAACCGCCCGACGGGCGCAGTTGATGGCCGCGACTGAGCGATTCAAATCGTCAATTACCGACAGTGTTGATACAATAAAAGATGATGCTGCTGAAGTTGGTAAAACGGCTGCATTTGTAGCAGGTGTTGGTTTAGCCGTATATTTGGTAGTAAATGCCATTCTGCCTAAGTCGGATGAGTACCGGTACGCCGAAAAATACGGAGAACCGGATGACGATGATTTCAGCTACTATGAGGAGCATGAAACCGAAGGAGGGCCATCGGCGTACCCAACTCGTAAGGCAATAAAGCAGCAGGCGGAAAAGACACAAAAAACAGCGGCCACGAGTGGCTTAATCGGTGGTTTGATAACTACCGTGTTAACAAATATTGCCCGCGAGCAGCTAACCGGCTTTTTAGCCCGTATCCGTCAGAATAATGCGATCAACCCAACCGCAGACCCCACGATTGGAAGCGAATACCACCAGAAGGCACCCACTCGGCCTGCAGACTATACTACGGACTTATAAATCATATGGTCGGAAAGCATTGGCCGTCTTGCTTGATCCTGATAAGGTCAGTCAAGACGGCCTTTCCGTATTATTAACGCAAACGAAGCAGTACGCGGTTGACCTGTTTCTGGTTGGTGGCAGTTTAGTTACCGATTACGCCCACAAAGAAGTCATTGCTTCCATTCGTCAGCACACCGATATTCCAGTCGTTTTGTTCCCTGGCAATCCACTGCACATTGAACCGTCGGCTGATGCTATCCTTCTTCTTTCGCTCATTTCGGGCCGAAACCCTGAATTTTTGATTGGTCAGCACGTGATTGCCGCTCCGCTCCTGAAGCGAAGCGGCTTAGAAATACTGCCGACTGGATATATGCTTGTTGATAGTGGGACGCAGACAACCGTTTCATACATTAGTGGTACGACGCCACTACCCCACGATAAACCCGATGTTGCAGCCTGCACGGCCATGGCGGGAGAGATGCTGGGCTTGCAATTGCTCTATTTAGATGCCGGAAGCGGTGCGCGCTGGCCGGTTCCGGCCGCTATGATTGCCGCCGTACGTGCTGCCGTTGACACGCCTATAATCGTTGGTGGGGGTATCAACTCCGGGGAGAAAGCGTATAATGCGTTGAAAGCAGGTGCCGATGTAATTGTCGTTGGCAACGGAATCGAGCAGAATCCGGATCTGTTACCCGAATTATCGGCCGTAATCCGGGAATTTAACCAGTCAGTCGTACAAGCTTAATCCATGAAAGCTACTACTTTTCTATGCCTCCTGGGCATCGTTTTTTTGGTGCCCTCGGTCCGTACCGTTGCTCAGTCGAACAGTAAGTTAGTCTATACCGTTGTGGAGCAGCAGCCTGAATTTCCGGGTGGCAAGGCCGCGTTAAGCCGCTACCTGGCTGAAACGATTCGGTTTCCAAGCTCCCTGATGCGAAAAAATTACAACACTGGATTCGTGTCTGCCAAGTTCATCATCGAGAAAGATGGCTCCGTACGTGACGTTCGAATCACGACGAAACCCCTCGACAAAAAGGCGCAGAAAGGAATGCAGGATTTTATGACGACCATTATTACGGCCGTGGAGCAAATGCCTCGCTGGCAGCCGGGCGAAGTGAAAGGCCAACCGGTTGCCGTCTTTTACACGCTGCCGATAGAAGTTAACGTTCAATAAGAACTAACAAAAAAGCCGCCTGATAACAGGCGGCTTTTTTGTTAGACGTTCATCAGCGATTCCCGACGGCGCATTTTGCCGGCCGGAATGCCAAACATCATTTTAAACCGGCGGCAGAAATAAGCCGTGTCTTTGTAGCCAACTTCGGCCCCGATACCACGAATACTCTTCTTGCTCGTGCGCAACAGCCCTACGGCTGCCTCCATGCGTTGGTATTCGATATAATCCTGTGGATTGATACCCGTCAGCATTTTGAAATACTGACCAACGTAATCTTCGGAAACGTTCGCTACATTGGCCAGAACTTTGTTTGACAGATCACCACCCAGATTTTCCTTGATATAGGCGAATATATCGATTAAGCGAGGATCTTTAAAATATGTACTGTTGGTAACCAGCTGCTCGACGAACAGCCGATTTTTCAGAATATACCGGACAACTTCAATAACGATTTCTTCGGTTTTGATCTTGACGATGCGCCCTTTCCCGGCCAGATCCGTCATGTCTTCCGCCAGAATCTGATCGATCGTGTTGGCCAGATGATCTTCCCGTTTGATGATGAATGGCGGCACGTCGAGTGAATTGAAAAAATTCACCGAATCGAAGACCTTCGCTTCAAAAGAGACATAGCCGAACGAATTTGGCAGATGACCGATGAGCTTAGGATCGTGATTACCTTCCCAGTACGTTTCCCGGTGCGTCATAAACTCCTCATTCGAGACAGTTTTAGAGGTTGTGGGGTCTCCGTAGGTCACAGTGACGTGTTTGCCGCCCGGAATGAAAAGCATATCGCCCACGTCAACCCGAACGCGTTCCTCGCCAATCGACACTTCGCCGTTATATAAGATCAGCAGCGTATTCTCAACATCATAGAAATTTTTGATGGTGATCGGCTGCAAAATCCGAATGTTACGGGCCTTAATAAATTTAACGCCCAGCGACTCAATGATTTTATTATAATCTTCCATAGCTGAAAGGGGAGTGCGTGTGAATGCTACATGCTCTCAAAGTTGCACAAAACTAATAATTTGTACAAAACTAATACAAGTATAAAAGTTTCCAAAAAATAAAAAAAATAGTGCGTATTCGTATCGAACACGCACTACCCCTTTTAAAAAAATTCTATTTTACTAAGAAAACACTTATCGGATGAGTTCGCGGGCAATTACCAATTTTTGGATTTCGGATGTACCCTCGTAGATCTGTGTAATTTTCGCGTCGCGCATCAACCGCTCCACGTGGTATTCCTTTACATAACCGTAGCCACCGTGTATCTGAACGGCTTCTGTCGTTGCCCACATCGCCACATCCGACGCAAATAATTTGGCCATCGCTGCGGCTTGAACGTAATCTTTATGCTCGTCTTTTAGCCGTGCCGCTTTGTAAACCAGTAACCGTGCCGCTTCAATTTTGGTCGCCATTTCAGCCAGTTTAAATTGAATAGCCTGATGGTCAAATATTTGTCGGCCAAAGGCTTTGCGTTCCTGTGCATACTTCAGCGATAACTCGTAGGCACCAGCCGCGATACCCAGCGCCTGAGCCGCAATACCGATTCGGCCACCATTCAGCGTTGACATCGCAAATTTGAAACCAAAACCATCTTCTCCGATTCGGTTTTCCTTGGGTACTATAGCATCCGTGAACAGCAGAGAGTGTGTGTCAGAAGCCCGGATTCCCATTTTATCTTCTTTCCTGCCAACAACAAAACCGGGCGTTCCCTTTTCAACGATCAGGCAATTTATTCCCCGATGTTTTTTCTCCCGGTCGGTTTGGGCAATGACCAGACAGATACCGGACGAGTTGCCGTTGGTAATCCAGTTCTTAGTGCCGTTTAGTAAATAATAATCACCCTTGTCTTCGGCAGTGGTGCTTTGCGAGGTCGCGTCGGAGCCGGCTTCGGGTTCGGACAGACAAAAGGCACCGAGGGTTTCGCCCGTAGCCAATCGGGTCAGGTAGGTTTGCTTCTGCGCTTCGGTGCCGAAGGCTTCCAGTCCGTAACAAACCAGTGAATTATTCACCGACATGATAACGGAAGCAGATGCGTCAATTTTAGAAATCTCCTCCATCGCCAGCACATAAGCCACTGTATCCATGCCACCACCCCCGTACTCGGGTGAAACCATCATTCCCAAAAAACCCAGCTCACCCATGCGCTTGACCTGTTGCGCGGGAAAACGAGCTTCATTGTCACGTTCAACAATGCCGGGCAAAAGTTCATTCTGAGCAAAATCGCGGGCGGCTTCCTGAACGGCCAGGTGTTCTTCCGATAAATTAAAATTCAATCCCTGTAACTCCAGCGCTGCCGTTGCCATCTGAATTGCTTTGTTTTAGTGAGTTGTAACCGCTTGTTGTGAATTGTGTAAAGATAAGAAAAAGTTGAATGAATAGTATGCTTGCATACTATTCATTCGAACAGAAGTACAACTAATTCGGCAACGCAGGCTGGTTTCTGTTCACCGGCGACTTCAAATACACATTCAATAATGGCTCTGACGCCATTCGTACTTTCGTTGCTGTTTTGTGGCTCAACGTGGTGTAACCAGGCTTTCATGCGTAGCTGACTGCCAACGGGCACGGCATTCGCAAAGCGAATTTTGTTGGCTCCGTAATTGACCCCGAGCTTTACTGTGTCAACCCGATACAGTTCAGCCAGTAGCTTGGGGGCCAGCGAAAGGGTTAGAAAGCCGTGCGCAATGGGTGCTTTATAGGGTGATTCACGCGCTGCCCGCTCCGGATCGGTATGAATCCACTGGTGGTCACCCGTCGCTTCGGCAAATAAATTAACCGACTCCTGCGTGATGGTTAGGTAGTCCGTTTCGCCCAGAGGCTGGCCTGCGTGTGCGGCAAATTCGGTTAGGTCTGCAAAGACTTGCATAGGTATGTAAGAATAAAGAATGATTGGTGAATACGGCCGCAGATGAGTGTCTTACGGCATTGTTTTGCAACTTTGTAGGAATGAGTAACAGGGCCGACACCGAATTTTTCGAGTTTGAGAACAACCGACTGGCCTACCGGCGATTTGGCAACGGAACGATTACGCTACTGGCTTTTCATGGTTTCGGGCAATCGGGTCAAGTATTTTCCGCGCTCCAAAAGTCACTCGGCGAACGATATACCATTTTGGCGATCGATTTGTTTTTTCATGGCCAAAGCAGTTATCATACTACCCAACTGTTGAGCAAGCCCGACTGGGCGCGGTTGATCGATGCTTTTTTACAACTACGTCAGGTCAATCGATTCTCACTGGTGGGTTTTAGCCTGGGCGGTCGATTTGCGCTGGCAACCGTTGAATCGTTTGCCATCCGAATTGATCAACTGGTGCTGATTGCGCCGGATGGCATCACGCGCAACGTATGGTACTGGATAGCAACCGGCTCGTCTGCCGGGCGCTGGCTATTTCGGCGCTTGCTTACCCATTTGCCCTTGCTCAACGCAGTTGGACACGGCCTCACGAGCATCGGGCTGTTAAACCGAACGGTCATGCGCTTCGTCGAGATTTCGTTAAGTACCCCTCAACAGCGTGAACGGGTTCATGTGAGCTGGACACAGTTTCGCCTGATCAAGCCTGATCTCGATCAAATCCGCGGTCTACTGCATCAGTATCCGGTGCGGGTTCGTTTTTTTACGGGCGCTTTCGATCGGATCGTGCCAGGTCGATACATTCTTCCACTGACTAAACAGCTTCATCACTACGAACTAACTGTTTTTCAGACGGGGCATAACCATCTCATTGAACTAGCTGGTGAGCAGTTGGACTAACCTCCTTTTCGCGTCCCGATTATTTTAGTGCCCGCTGAACAACCTGCCACAGACCAGCAATGGACACGATAACCAGCACGACGACAATAATTTGCGTCCAGCTGCTCTGATTCGGGTTTTCCAGTAAGGTCCGGATCTCGTGCGCTTCGTGACCCGACCAGATGGCTAGTAATGTGCGGGGAGCCATACCAAGCATACCGCCCAGCAGAATATTTTTCAAGTGGGCCCCTGATAGCGCAAACAATAAATTGGTCAGGCCGAAGGGAAGAATAGGGGAGAGCTTGGCAAAAAAGATAACTTCTAACTCCTTGTCCAAAATGCGATCGAGCACCGATTGCGCCTTAGGATTTCGTCGTAAAAATTGAATAAACCGATCATGGTCGAGCCAGCGAACGAGTAGGTTGATAAATAATATACCACCCATGTTGATCGCGAATAACGGCAAAACGGCCTGCCAGCCTAGAAAATAACCGAAGATCAGGGCCAGCATGGTTGGAGGAGTTAACGCGGCCGATGTGATCGAGCAGATCAGCGTGATAACGGCCCATTCCCAGGCCGTGAAATTGGCAATAGCGGCTTCATGGACTACGGCGTAATAGGTCAGCAGTGACGTAAACACAATGGGTGTTACCGACAGAACGATGCCTGCAACGACTGGACCGGTGAGGTTCTTGAGAATGGCTGATTTCACAATATAGCAAACTACGAAAGGCGTGATGTGTTTTTGGTGATTCTCTCGTGCATAAAGGCTGAGGGATGCGGAACATTACTCCGCTTTCTGTCCGACGGGCCGAATGTCCACGTTACTTTGTTACCTTCGGGCATGAAATTCGGAACCAAAGCCATCCATTCCGGTGTAGAGCCGGACCCAACGACGGGCGCGATCATGACGCCTATTTATCAGACATCGACCTACGTTCAGGAGTCGCCGGGGAAGCACAAGGGGTATGAATACGCCCGGACTCAGAATCCAACGCGGAATGTCCTGCAAACGAATCTAGCCGCTCTCGAAAATGGTAAACACGGTATCTGTTACTCATCCGGATTAGGCGCGACCGACGCGATTCTGAAGCTGTTTAAGCCGGGTGATGAGATTATCGCCAGCAACGACCTGTACGGCGGCACCTATCGGATCATGGTGCGCGTATTTCAGGAATTCGGGCTTACCTTCAAATTTGTCGGCTTGGAGAATCCAGCGAATCTGGAAGCGGCTATTACGCCAGCCACAAAAATGGTCTGGATCGAAACCCCGACGAATCCGTTATTGCGTCTGGTCGATATTGCGGCCATTGCGGCCATCACCAAACCGCGCAACATCCAGCTTGTGGTCGACAATACATTTGCCTCGCCGTATCTACAAAATCCCCTCGATATGGGCGCTGACGTGGTCATGCATTCGGTTACGAAATACCTGGGCGGTCATTCGGATACGGTTATGGGCGCTATCGTGTTGAACGACGACGAAACGGCTCAGCGACTGGCGTTCATTCAGAATGCCTGCGGGGCTGTACCGGGACCACAGGATTGCTTTTTGGTGCTTCGGGGTATAAAAACGCTGCACGTTCGGATGCAGCGCCATTGCGAGAATGCCATGAAGGTCGCCCAGTATCTGGAACAACATCCCAAAGTGAGCCAGGTCTATTACCCCGGTCTGGAGTCGCATCCCGCTCACGAGCTGGCCAAGAAGCAAATGCGTGGCTTTGGTGGTATGCTATCGTTCGAGCTGAAAGGCGACTCGATGCCCGAAGCCGTTCACGTGATGGAAAGCTTCCAGGTGTTTTCGCTGGCCGAATCATTGGGGGGCGTCGAGTCACTTTGCACACATCCTGCCAGCATGACCCACGCCAGTATTCCGAAAGAAGAACGCGTGAAGAATGGACTTAAAGACACGCTCATCCGGCTGAGCGTTGGCATTGAAGACGTTGAGGACCTGATCCAGGATCTGGAACAGGCAATCGGGTAAGTCTGAACCGCCCGGCGATCTGCCGGGCGGTTCAGCCATTAGAAGCGTACTCGAACCCCGGCCAGGAAATTACGTCCGGCCTGTGGATAATAGCCATTATCGGCGGTTACTTTCCCTTCGGAGATGTATGCGTAGGTGTAGCCATTCGACTCATACAGTTCGTTTAGAACGTTATTGAACAGGAGGGTAAAGGCAATTTCCTGCGCGAACTTGGGCTTGATGGAATAGATGATCCGGATGTCGTTCGTGAAGTATGGATTTAGCTTCCGGCTTTCATTCGACGTATTGTCCATGTACTGTTTCCCAACATATTTCGAAAGTAACCCCAATTCCAGCCCTTTGGCGGGGGTGAACAGCAACTGCGATCCGGCAATGATGTTCGGCGAAAATGATATGTCCGTTTCGCTGTAGGTCCGTCGCTCCTGGGAACCGTTGTCAAAATTATCCAGATACTCGGTAAAGTTTTTGACCCGGTTGCGGCTAAAGGTCGCATTGACGTTCCAGCGAAGTTGTTTGGCCAGTCGTGCGCCAGCTTCCAGTTCCAGCCCAGCCCGGTAGCTGATCGGAATATTTACCCGGTTATACGCGCCAACATCGTTGAGCTGACCCGACAATACCAGCTGATTGCGGTAATTCATGTAGTACGCATTGACGGTAAACGCCACTTGACTGGTCTGAATTTTGTAACCCGCTTCATAATCGATCAGTCGTTCTGACTTCGGACGGCTCTCCGGCGTCGACTGGGTGTAATCATCGCGGTTTGGTTCGCGCTGGCCTACACCAACCGAGGCATAAGCGGTACTGCGATCATTGAGCACGTAGGTGAACCCCGCTTTGGGATTAAAAAATGTCAATTTTGCATCCTGCTGTACATTTTGCAGTTGGCTGTTGAAACCCAGAAATGAGTAGTCGATCGTCCGAACCTGTACGTCGACGAACGCATTCAATGGCTTGCTGATCTGATAAAAGGCCTTCGCGTATAGATTGAAGTCACGTTTCGTCGCATCATCGCTGTAGTACCGGTCGCGGATGTTCGTGTTGCCCGCCACACGCGCCCAGATAATTTCGCCGTAGTGCGCGCCCTGGTAATTATTCCAGCCTCCGCCAATGTTAGCGGTCAGCTTACCGAAGCTATTGTAATCGAGCGAAAAAACAGCGCCGTAGAAATCGTTGCTCAGCCAGCGACGGCGAATAATATCAGTCCGGCTAATGGTCGAATCGCCAATAACGACGTTCGGTAGTCCGTAATTGCTGAATCGGTCATTGGGTCGGTATTGTTCGTAATAACCCTTTCCTTTCGTGTAGAAAGCCGAAACATTCAGTCGCCAGTTCCGGCTTAATTCGTGCGAGGTGATAAGCTGGTAATTATCCTGCTGGTAATTATCCGTTTCGTTGTCGTACGTATACACGTTGTACGTACGGTTCGTTTTTAGCAGGTTTTCGGGCACCCCGCCCCACGATTGGTACGTTTGCTCCTGACCCGAAAACACGTTCAGCCGGAAAAAACTCTTTTTTGTGTAATAACCACCTGAGATATAGAACGACCGCAAATCAGAGAAAGCCCGATCGACATAGCCATCGGAATAAATCTTTGATAGTCGGGCATCGAGTACGAAGTGGTTACTGAGCAACCCCGTTCCAGCCAACACATTGACCTTGCGCGTGCCGAACGAGCCACCCGACAGGTTGACTTCGGCATAGGGTTTTTCTTCCAGCTTGTTTGTCTGAATATTGACCGACGCCCCGAAAGCACCTGCGCCGTTGGTCGACGTGCCTACGCCCCGCTGAATCTGAATGCTGCTCACCGAGGAGGCAAAATCAGGCATGTTCACAAAGAAGGTTCCCTGCGATTCGGCATCGTTGTATGGAATGCCATTGAGCGTGACGTTTACACGCGTCGCATCGGACCCGCGAATACGGATACCCGTATACCCAACACCCGCACCTGCGTCGGAAGTTGTCACGATGGAAGGGGTAAAATTGAGAAGCTGCGGAATATCCTGTCCCAGGTTCAGCTTGTTCAGGTCCCGGCGCGTAACGTCTGTGTACGCAATGGCTGATTTCTGATTGGCGCGTGTCGCGCTTACGACCACTTCGTCGACAGCCACCGCCGTTCTGGCCAGACTAACGGAAAGCGTTTTGTTTTGCGTTACGTCCAGTACCTGCGTTTGGGGCTCATAGCCCAGGAGCGACACACGAAGTAATACGGAGCCCGGCTTCACATTTGTGAGCTGAAACGCACCGTTCGCATCCGTAAAAGTCCCTTTGTAGGTGCCTTCAATGGTGATTGCTGCGCCGGGTAACATACCGCCCTCGGCATCATTGACCGTGCCCGAAATGGCGTATTGGGCCCAGGCAGGTAGGCTGACTAGCCATAGCAAAGCTGTTGAAAGAAGTAAATAGACAGACTGTTGTCTTGAGTACTGTAGCTCAATCGTCGGTTTTTTCATGATGAAAAACGTGACGATAGGCAAGGGGCCAAACCTATCTCTGGTTAGATATAGTTGTTGGTTAGTTCTGACCACGGTATGAAACCGTGACTACATTTCCCTTCGCAGCATTACCCGCGCAGGTTCAATGGGTATAATCTCAGCCCGTTGTTATGAGGCACCCCTTAGAAGATTAGCGACGCAAAGTTAAGGTAAATTTAACAAAACAAGATTTCGCGTCGATCGTTTTTAGCAATATACCAGTATATTGACGTATGAGTGAGTTTGATTTGGTTGTGTTAGAAGAAGATACGGACAGTGGTCGTTTGAAAGTGGGCGACGTTGGTACTATCCTGACCGTTTACAATGAAGGGAAAGCCTTTGAAGTCGAATTTGTGACGTTGACCGGCGAAGCCGTGGCGATTGAGACACTGTTAGCCCACCAGATTCGCCCCGTACGACCCTCAGAAGTTATGGCTGTACGCGATATGGCTGTTGAATAAACAATTCTTCTGTAAACTTTTGAGCATTACGCTTTTCCGCAATTACAAATATTCCTAATTTTGCAGTCCAAATTGCAAACAGATGAGCAAAAAGAACAGCGGACTGGATTTTTTGGAAGACCCGGACGCATTAGAGGGGCGATTAGAGGATGTTGGTGACTTTTTCCAGCAGAACCGAAATATTGTTTTAGGCGTGATTGGCGGCATTGTATTGCTGGTCGTCGGTTATTTCGGCTATCGGTATTACGTCAGTAGCCAGGATGAAACGGCACAGGTCGAACTGTTCCCATCCGTCTATCAACTCGAAGCCGACTCCCTTAAAAAAGCCCTCAACGGCGATGGTAGAACCCCTGGCTTGCTGGCTGTTGCAGACAACTACGGTGCAACGAAGGGCGGTAATCTGGCCGAATTCTATGCTGGCGTTGGTTTGTTGAAACAAGGTAAATATGACGAAGCTATCGATCACCTGAAAAGCTTCAGTTCATCGGATTTGCTGGTGCAGGGTCGTGCTTACGCCCTCATTGGTGATGCATACGTAGAAAAGAAGAGCTACGATGAAGCGGCTGATTATTACCAGAAAGCCGTTGATTACAAACCGAATAAATTCTTCACACCTGGCTATCTGCTGAAGCTGGCTGTTGCCCGTGAGCAGGCAAAGCAAAACGATAAAGCCCTCGAAGCATACACTACGATTATTGACAAGTATCCACAATCTGCCGAGGCCGTTAGTGCCAAGAAGTACAAATCCGTGCTTGAAGCAACGGTCGGCGAGTCATAGGCGTACTTGAATAACTCAATACTGCAAAGGACAAAGCCGACCGAGGTTTTGTCCTTTTTTTGTTGACCGGAATTGCGCTGAGCTACGGATTAGCCGAATTAAAGGCTTAGGTTTCAACAACTGACCACTCTGTAAATCAGCGCAATTTCGGTCGGAAAGTTAGTTTACTTAGCAAAATCCTGCCGGGTAACCGGTACAATTTATATGGCATCTGACTTAAAAAACCTTAGCGTCTTTTCAACGGACGCGCTTCCTGATGTAAGCGAACGTCGGTTTGCAATTCTCGTTTCCGAATGGAACACAGAGATAACGGAAGCTCTGTTCAGGGGCGCTTATGATACGTTGCTGGCTCACGGCGCAAAAGCCGACCATATTATTCGGGGCAATGTGCCGGGTAGTTACGAGCTGACTTTGGGCGCACAGTGGTTTGCCCAGCGCGACGATATCGATGCGGTTATCGCACTGGGTTGCGTCATTCAGGGCGAGACAAAACACAACGATTACATCAACCATGCCGTAGCGCAGGGCTTGACGACCGTTGGCCTGAAAACGGGTAAGCCGGTTATTTTTGGCGTCTTGACCCCGAATGATCAGCAACAGGCACTAGACCGGGCGGGCGGCATTCACGGCAACAAAGGCGACGAAGCAGCGATCACGGCCATCAAAATGCTGGGTTTGCAAAGACAGGTTTACACTCAATTTTAACTGCTCATTCACCCTTTCACTTTTTAAAAATGCACGTCTGGAAATTTGGCGGAACATCGGTTGGAAAGCCTGATCGCATGCAGTCCATCCGTAACTTGATTACTGAAGATACTACCCGTAAAATCGTCGTTCTGTCGGCGCTTTCCGGCTCTACCAACACGCTATTGGCCATCGGCGAGGCAGCCAAGGTTAATGACGAAGCGGAAGTTGATGCCAAGATCGACTCGCTTAAAACGCATTACGATGCGTTTATCGATGAGCTATACAAAACGCCGGAAGGTAAGGCGGCAGGACAGCAGATCGTTGATACTGAATTCTCGTTCATTCGATCGCTGACCGGCATCAAACCGTTCACGTTAAAGCAGGAGAAGGAACTGGTTGCGGAAGGTGAGTTATTAAGTACGCAGATTTTCCAGGCGTTTCTGGTTGAAGAAGGTGTGCCCTCAACATTGCTGCCCGCGCTGGAATTTATGCGGATCGATGCGGACAACGAACCCGAAATCCACTACACGGAAGAAAAGCTAGCTGAGTTACTAGCTCAACATACTGACAAACAAATCATCGTAACGCAGGGCTTCATCTGCCGGAATCCGCGTGATGAAGTCGATAACCTCAAACGGGGTGGCTCCGATTATACGGCTTCCCTGATCGGAGGAGCCATTCGGGCCGACGAAATTCAGATCTGGACGGATATTGACGGGATGCATAACAACGATCCGCGGATTGTGAAAAACACATTCCCGGTTCGTGAGCTGACGTTCGATGAAGCGGCTGAACTGGCTTATTTCGGTGCCAAAATTCTGCATCCGTCCACCATTACGCCTGCCCGTATGTTCGGCGTTCCCGTGCGGCTCAAGAATACGATGGACCCCAGCGCACCTGGTACGCTCATTGCCGACAGAACAAGTGATCAGGTATTTAAGGCGATTGCTGCGAAAGATGGCATCACGGCCTTATACATCCATTCAACCCGTATGCTGAATGCGTACGGATTCCTGCGCCGTATTTTCGAAATATTCGAGAAATACAAAACCCCGGTCGATATGCTGGCTACGTCGGAAGTATCAGTGTCGGTTACGATCGATAATACAGATCGAATTCAGGAGATCTCGGATGAGTTAAGTCAGTTCTGTACGCTTGAAGAGCCAGATTCTGACCAGACGATTATCTGTATCGTTGGTAATTTCAGTGCTGACAATGAGGGAGTAGCCTTGCGGGTGTTCAATGCTATGAAGAATATCCCGATCCGGATGATTTCGTACGGCGGCACCGAAAGCAATCTGTCGTTGCTTGTTCACAGCCGATACAAAGCAGACGCGCTCAACGCGTTGAATGACGGACTTTTTTCGCTGTAAACCATCACAGCAAATACAAGACAAAAACGAGCGTTGGCTCGTACAATCGCAATGCTTCAACTGAATTTCATCCGCGACAACAAAGAAACCACCCTAGCCGGGTTACGCAAGCGGAATTTTGCCAATGCCGAAGTCGTGGTAGAGCAAGTACTGACACTTGATCAGCAACGACGCGATACACAGCGCGAACTTGACGATGTACTGGCTCAATCCAATATGAAAGCCAGCCAGATCGGCGCCTTGATGAAGGCCGGTGATAAAGCAGCTGCTGAAGCTGCTAAAGCTGAAACGGCCGAACTAAAGACGCGCTCGAAGGAGTTGGCTGATACGTTACGCCAGGTAGAAGTGGACATGCAGGCTGTGCTGGTAACCATTCCCAACCTGCCCCACAGCAGTGTTCCGGAGGGTCGTACGCCGGAAGATAACGAGGTGCTGTTAGAGCATGGTGAAAAGCCGGTACTGGCTGAAGGCGCTCAACCGCATTGGGAGCTTATCAAGAAATACGACATTATCGATTTCGAGCTAGGTGTCAAGATTGCTGGTGCGGGTTTTCCCGTGTATAAAGGAAAGGGCGCGCGGATTCAGCGAGCGATGATTAATTTCTTCCTCGACGAAGCGATGAAAGCCGGTTATCTGGAAGTACAGCCGCCGGTTGTCGTCAACGAAGATTCTGGTTTCGGGACAGGTCAACTGCCTGACAAAGAAGGACAGATGTATTACATCAATGAGGAGAAGCTCTACCTGATTCCAACGGCAGAAGTACCCATCACGAACATGTACCGCGACGTGATTTTACCGGAAAATCAGCTACCGGTGAAAAACGTAGGGTATACGCCCTGTTTTCGGCGCGAAGCGGGTTCGTGGGGGGCACACGTTCGTGGCCTGAACCGATTGCATCAGTTCGATAAGGTTGAACTCGTGCGGATCGAAAAACCCGAAAATTCGTATGCCGCTCTGGAGGAAATGAGTCTGCATGTGCAGTCACTGTTGCAGAAGCTCGAGTTGCCGTATCGGGTATTGCGGCTGTGTGGTGGTGACATGGGTTTCACCTCAGCCCTGACGTATGATATGGAAGTCTGGTCGGCCGCTCAGCAGCGGTGGCTGGAAGTTAGCTCGGTGTCTAACTTCGAAACGTATCAGGCCAACCGACTCAAACTACGGTCGAAAGTAGAGGGGAAAATGCAGTTGCTCCATACGCTCAATGGGTCGGCGCTGGCGCTGCCCCGGATTCTGGCGTCAATTCTGGAAAATAACCAGACAGCGGAAGGCATTCGCATTCCAGCCGTTCTGGCTCCGTATTGTGGCTTCGAGGTAATCGACTAACAATCGCAGGAGTAATTTCCGTAACCGGGATAACGGGGCGACAGGTTGCCCGAAATGCTGACGACACGATCAAGGGCAATCTTGTCGCCCGTTGCCAGTTCGAGCCACTCAGTTCCGTCCTGCTGAACGAGTTGCTTGATTGTGACATCGGCTTTGATGAATTCGTTCAGGTCCGTCAGGTACTCGATGCGGACGAATTTTCCGGGAATGATCGCATCGCGGAATAACGTATCGGATGCGACGAAGTCAGGAGCGGTAATCGGTGAAGTTTCCATACGCATAGAACAAGATACACAAACGAAACGTGCCCCAGTTCAGAACGGAGGCACGTTTCGTTTGTACGGAGTGATCGCTTGCTGACTTGTTTTTCATATGCCGTATCTCCAAGATACGGCATATGAAAAACAAGTCAGCGAAAAACCCTGTTGATTAGTAACCTACTGTTTCCAGTTGCTTCTGAAATTCGCGCAGGATCGTTTCTTTCATAGCGATCTTACGCTTCTGCGTATTGATTTTATTCAGAACCTGCTTGTCGGCGTCGTTATTTGGATCGAGACCATCAGCGTCCTGGAGTGCAAATTGAAGATCGCTCTTTTCCCGTTTGACGAGGTATTCCATCTCCCGGATTTTGGTCCGAATCTGCTCAGACTGGCTTTTCAGCTCAAACGCCGGATACTTGCGGGACAGCACGCGTCCGAGGTAGCTTAACTCAAAAATCTTGTCGCAGGCCGCCCGGAAACGTTCGTTCAGAACCTTATCCTGTAATTTAAACGGCACCCGAACCTCTTTCCAGCTGTTCAACAGGACTTTAGCGCGCTCGGCAGCGGCAAAAATATCCGACTGTTTCGCCAGACTTTCGGCCTCATCGGCCATTTTCATCTGAGCCTCAATGCGCGGATCGACCTTCTTCTCGATGACAATGCCCTTCACGTCATTATATTTCGTGTAGAACATGGTCGTCGCTTTCTTGAACTGCTTATACAGCTTTCCGCTTTTCTTGATCGGTACTTCACCGACCGCTTTCCAGGCGTTGTTCAGCCGACGTACTTCCTGAAAAGCCGCGTCGAGGTCGCCTAGCCGGTTTGCCCGGAAGGCCAGCCGGATTAGCTCATCGTACTTGTCCAGCCGCTCCTGAATGACCTTGTTCTGCTCGTTGAAGAATTCGCGTCGACGCTGGAAGAACCCATCCAGCAGTTCCTGAAACCGCCCTTCGATTTCGGTTTCTGTGCCTTTATCGACGGGCCCGGTCTTGATCCACTTCGTTTTGATTTCCTGCAACTCGTCTGCCGTTGTCCGCCAGTCGGTACTATTAACGATCGCTTCGGCATCGGCAATCAGCGCGCGTTTGATCTCCAGATTTTTGAGTTGATTGACCGTAATCAACTCGGCCAGCAACTGCTCCTGGGCATCCAGCCGGTCGAGCAGGGGAGGAAACTCACCGAGGGCATCAAAGCCAAGCAGTTTTTTTCGGAGCTGAACCAGTTTTGTCAGGTAAGAACCCTTGTTCTGTGCCTCGTCAATGTCTTTCTCTAACTGGCTGACCTTATTTTCGGCGATGATGAAGCGATTCTTAAAATAGTCGAGCGCTTCCTGCTCAGTTCGTTTAACTTCGCCAATCTGGCGATCTTCGTAATTCAGGTAGCCTTTCAAAAATACCTTTCCGTCTTTGACGTAACCGTATTCATCTACCAGTGAAGCGTTTTCCATTACTATAACTTGGTTAAGGCTGCGCTGTGGGTTAATTTTGGGAATAATTGCCAACCACAAATCTATTAGAAATTAATGAGTCAGGAAACCATAATTTTCTCCATGGCGGGCGTGAGTAAAAATATTCCGCCTAACCGACAAATCCTAAAGAACATATACCTTTCCTTTTTTTACGGTGCTAAAATCGGTGTTTTGGGATTAAATGGCTCCGGTAAATCCACCCTGTTGCGCATTATTGCCGGTATCGATAAGAGCTACACGGGTGAGGTTGTTTTTTCGCCTGGTTACTCGGTTGGTATGCTCGAACAGGAGCCACAGTTCACGGCTGGTAAAACCGTTCGCGAAGTGGTGGAGGAGGGCGTGCAGGAAGTCGTTAATCTGCTCAAAGAATTCGACGAAATCAACGAAGCGTTTGGTGATCCTGACGCTGACTTCGATAAACTGATTACCCGTCAGGGCGAAGTGCAGGAAAAACTTGATCACTATAACGCCTGGGAACTCGATCAGAAACTCGAACGGGCCATGGACGCCCTGCGCTGTCCGCCACAGGATGCGCTGATCGATAATCTGTCAGGGGGCGAAAAACGCCGGGTTGCTTTGTGTCGTCTATTGCTCCAACAACCCGATGTATTGCTGCTCGATGAACCGACCAACCACCTGGATGCGGAATCGGTTCTCTGGCTGGAAGAACACCTGCGTCAGTATAGCGGTACGGTTATCGCCGTGACCCACGATCGCTATTTTCTGGATAACGTAGCGGGCTGGATTCTTGAACTCGACCGGGGTGAAGGTATTCCCTGGAAAGGCAACTATTCGTCGTGGCTGGATCAGAAACAGCAGCGGCTCGCTAAAGAAGAAAAGACCGAATCGAAGCGGCAAAAAACGCTTCAGCGCGAGTTGGAGTGGGTTAAGATGGCTCCCAAAGCGCGTCAGGCCAAGTCGAAAGCCCGGCTTGGGGCGTATGAACGATTGCTGGATGAAGATAATCGCCAGAAGGAGGAACGGCTCGAAATTTTCATTCCGTCGGGGCCACGTCTGGGCGCGAAAGTTATTGAGGCCGAAGACGTTTCCAAAGCTTATGGCGATAGATTACTCTTCGAACATCTAGGGTTCCGATTACCCCAGGGCGGCATTGTTGGTATTATTGGCCCGAATGGAGCCGGTAAAACGACGCTCTTTAAACTGATTACCGGTCGTGATAAACCCAACTCGGGAACGTTCGATGTGGGCGAAACAGTGAAAGTTGCCTACGTTGATCAGGAACACGATGGTCTTGACGCCAATAAGACGGTATTCGAAACGATTTCGGGCGGTAACGAATGGATTACAATTGGGGGCAAACAATCGAATGCCCGCGCGTATGTAAGCCGGTTCAACTTCGCTGGTGCCGATCAGGAAAAGAAAGTCGGGACGTTATCCGGTGGTGAACGAAACCGTGTTCACCTGGCCATGACGCTGAAGGAAGGCGCCAATCTGCTATTACTAGATGAGCCAACCAACGACTTGGACATCAATACGTTACGGGCATTGGAGGAAGGACTTGAGAATTTTGCGGGATGCGCTGTCGTCATCAGCCACGATCGCTGGTTCCTGGACCGTGTTGCCACGCACATACTGGCGTTCGAAGGTGATTCGCAGGTCTACTGGTTTGAGGGTAATTTTTCGGAGTACGAAGAAAATCGACGCAAACGCTTGGGCTCAGACGCAACGCCAACCCGGATCAGGTACAAAAAACTCGTTTAACGTATCCTTGTGTTGACGGACTTTTTCGTTAAGTCCGTCAACACAAGGTATAGATTGGGCCAACCCATTATGTATTACGGCTATTTCAACGGCACAATTGCCCCCACCGACCAGCTCGCTGTTGGTATCACCGATCTTAGCCTGCTTCGCGGTTATGGGCTGTTCGATTATTTCCTGACATACAACGGTCGCCCCTTTCAGTGGGATTGGTACTGGGAGCGTTTCCAGAATTCGGCGACGCGTATGCATCTGCCGTTGCCGATCGGCAAGCAAGAAACGTATGCTGTGCTCATGGATCTTATGGAACGCAGCGTTGAAGCGGGCTCGCCTGCCGACATGGCGTTTCGGTTTGTGATGACTGGTGGTTACGCGCCCGATAGCATCAGCATTGTCCGGCCAAATCTGCTCATTCTGGCTGAAGAAATTCATCCAACTCCACAAATCCAATACGAACAGGGAATCGCCGTAATACTGGATGAGTATGTGCGGGAGATGGCTGAAGTGAAAAGCACGGATTATAAGCGGGTCATTTTGATGGCGCAGGCCATTCGATCGGCGGGGGCGTCTGACTTGCTTTACCAGAAAGGGGGAGAAATCAGCGAGTTGAGCCGGAGTAATTTCTTTATTGTCAAAGGAAATCAGCTCATTACACCCAACCGGAACATTCTTCACGGAATCACCCGCCGAACCATTCTGCAATTGGCACAAGGCGATTTCGACGTGCAGGAGCGACCCGTATTGCTTTCCGAACTGTACGATGCCGAGGAAGCCTTCACCACCAGCTCGACTAAAAGGGTGCTGCCGATTACCCAGATCGGCGAATTAACGATCGGTAATGGGCACGCTGGCCCCAAAGCGAAGTTTCTGTTGGAACGATTCGATGAACTGGTGAAGAACTGGTAAATACACGTTGGCTACTGAAGAGTAAATGAATTGTTCAGTACCTCAGTCACCATTTCCCCTGTGCTCTAAGCACCTGCTCGATCACATCACGAACCGCGCCCCGGCCACCAACCATCGGCGATATGTAGTCGCATACCGCCTGCACGTCATCGACCGCGTCGGCGGGACACGTACTAAAAACGGCAGCCCGACTCAAAATGGTTAGGTCCGGAATATCGTCGCCCATGTACAGGATGTCAGCTTCGTTGAGGCCGTCGCGGGCAATGTAGCCGAGGTACGCATTTTCCTTCTGATCGGAGGGGCCACCCATAAAAACATCTTTTACGTTCATGGCCGCCAGCCAACTGCGAATACCATCTGCGTTTGCTGACGAAACAATGCCAACCCGAAAGCCCGCTTTTAAGGCTCGTTCAATGGCGTAGGTATCCCGAATAAAAACCGTTCGGAACCGTTCGCCGGAGGCCAGCAGACCGACGCTTCCATCGGTCAGGACACCGTCAACGTCGAAAATAAATGTCCTGATTTGCGTAAATCGTTCTTGTAGCGCTACCATCTGGCAAGTTTAATGAAAACCGACAGACACTTGCGTATTTTTGCTAGATGAATATACATGGATTGTCTCCGGCTGGACTGCCCCCGGCGTTTCGTGAACAGATGCAGGCGCAACTAGGCGCAGACTTTACTGCTTTCGAGTCGGCGCTCACGCAGGAAACGCCTGTCAGTATCCGGATAAATCCGCGAAAACCACAGTACAATACGGCTGATCTGGAGCGTGTTCCCTGGTGTTCAGAAGGCTTTTATCTGCCGGAGCGGCCAAGTTTTACCCTCGACCCACTCTTTCAGGCGGGCGCTTACTACGTTCAGGAAGCGTCGTCGATGCTATTAAAAGAAGCGTTAACGCAAACCACGAATCTGAACCGACCACTACGAGTATTGGATCTTTGCGCAGCTCCCGGCGGAAAAAGTACCTTGCTGGCTTCCTCACTGCATCCCGATAGTCTGTTGATGTGTAACGAAGTCATTCGAAGCCGGGTGTCGGTCTTACGCGAGAATATGGATAAGTGGGGCTATCCGAATGTCGTCATCAGCCATCACGATCCCGAAGATATGGGCAATCTGGCGGGTTTTTTTGATGTGGTCGTTGTCGATGCGCCGTGTTCGGGCGAAGGTCTATTCCGCAAAGATCCCGATGCCATGCAGGAATGGTCGGAAGCGAACGTGCAGCTTTGTTCGGCCCGGCAGAAACGTATTTTATCGGCGGCAGCCCCTTTGCTCGATGAAGGGGGTGTTTTAATTTACAGCACCTGTACGTACAACGATGACGAAAATACGGCCAATGTTCGCTATCTGACGGAACACGGATTTCGTAATCGTCTGCTTATACTGCCATCGGAATGGAATGTAGTCGAGAAAGAAGTTGACGGTGCGGTAGGATACCAGTGTTTTCCGCATCGGGTGCGGGGCGAAGGATTCTTTATCAGCGTATTCAAGAAGACAGCATTCACGGCCACGGTAAAACTGGATGCCCGTACATTCCGCAGCATTCGTGCGCTACGGCCCCGCGAAACAACATCGGCCCTGAAATGGCTACAAAACCCGGCTGATTTTTCGTTGTGGGAAAAACCCAATGGCGACGTCATGGCCTTACCGAAGGCGCTGGAAAAGCAATTCTTATTGCTGGACAGCGCAATTCACAACAAAGGGTTCGGCCTGGAGATGGGTCAGTTCAAAGGGACCGATTTTATTCCATCGCACGCGCTGGCATTAAGTGCCGCCATCAACCAGAGTCTGCCGACCAAACCATTGAGTAAGGAAGAGGCATTGCGTTACTTTAAGAAAGAAAATCTGGTTTTCGATGAGCCCATTAAAGGCTGGCAACTAGCGCAATACGAAGGCGCAAACCTGGGCTGGGTGAAAGGCGTTGGCAATCGGGTCAACAACTATCTGCCCAAAGACTGGCGCATACGGATGGATATCAAAGAATACATATGAAGCGGATTTTCGCCATTACCGGCCTATTACTGGCCGTTATCGTTGTGGGCTACACCCTGGGGCCATCGGCGCACTATGATGCCATAAAAGATGAACCGATTACGCTCGATCCGGATTTAGTGCGGTTAGAAAAAAGTATTGCCGATTCGGAGAGCAAGGCCAACCTGCGTCCTGATAACGAAGCGCGCATCGTGTGGGCCGATAGTCTGCATAAGGTTAAGACGCCCTACAGTATCGTATATATTCCCGGCTTTGGGGCAACCTGGGCCGAGGGCGATCCGATTCATAAGCAACTGGCACAGCATTTCGGCTGTAATCTCTATCTGGCCCGTACGTATGGTCACGGAGTAGATTCACCCGATGCGCTCAAGGATCTGACACCCGGAAAATATGCCGGATCAGCGGAACGGGCGCTGGCCATTGGGAAGGAACTGGGCGAAAAGGTGATTGTCATGGGAACCTCGGCGGGTGGTATGCTTTCGCTTTATCTGGCTGCCCATCATCCCGAAATTCATAGCCTGATTCTCTACTCGCCCTGTATCGCCGTGGCAAATCCGGCCTTAACGCTGGTGACCAAACCCTGGGGCAAACAGATCTTGCATCAGGTATTTGGGGGCGATTATGTCGTTAGTTCATACAAGCAACCCGGACGCAGTCGGTACTGGCTACCACAATACCATACCAATGGGCTGATTACGCTTCAAACGATGCTGGAGGAATACATGACACCGGAGCAGTTTCAGAAAGTGAAGCAGCCCGTGTTCCTTGGCTATTACTACAAGGATGACGCCCATCAGGATAAAGTCGTTTCTGTTGCGGCTATGCTTACCATGTTTGACGAACTGGGTACCCCCGTTGACAAGAAAGAAAAGGTGGCTTTCCCCGACGCGGGTGAACACGTTATTGCGTCTCATTTTACCTCGGGCGATTTGAAAGGCGTTTATCAAGCCACCGAAAAATTTATGAGCGATGTCCTGAAATTACCGGCGGCCCCCTTGTCAACGCCTGCTGTTGCATTTCGTTCAAACGGTGGTGCGACCAAAAAATAACCTAACTTTGGCGTCTCATTGTCCTTTTGATCAGCCTCAGAATGGATCAGGCACGGGCTTAGGTCGAAGTGTCTGGTACAATGAACCGGTAAACGTCATAAACTGAAAATCGCACCGGGTTACCCGGTACAAACTTACTATCAATGGCTTACGGATTACTGAACGGAAAACGCGGCATCATTTCCGGTGCCTTAGACGAAAAATCAATTGCTTGGAAAGTCGCTTTGAAGGCGAAAGAAGAAGGGGCTACCTTTACCTTGACCAATGCGCCGATCGCTATGCGTATGGGCGCTATCAGGCAGTTGGCCGAGCAATGTAGCGCCGAAATTATTCCGGCAGATGCTACGTCGGTTGAGGACCTCGAAAACCTGTTTACCAAATCAACGGAGGTACTTGGCGGTAAAGTTGACTTCGTACTCCATTCGATTGGTATGAGTCCAAATATCCGCAAAGGCAAAGCGTATACCGATCTGAATTACGACTGGTTCAAGCAGAGCATTGATATTTCGGCGTTGTCGTTCCACAAAATGCTGCAAACGGCGTATAAGCTCGATGCAATCAACGAATGGGGATCCGTGGTGGCTCTGACTTACATGGCTGCCCAGCGCACATTTCCGTTCTACACGGACATGGCCGATGCGAAAGCGGTTCTGGAATCCATTGCCCGCAGTTTTGGGTATCGCTATGGCAAAGAGCGTCATGTGCGGGTAAATACCGTTTCGCAGTCACCTACACCAACAACGGCTGGTGGCGGCATTGGCGGCTTCGACAAATTTTATGATTTTGCCGACAAAACCTCGCCCCTCGGTAACGCAACTGCCGATCAGTGCGCCGATTACGTAGTAACGCTTTTCTCTGACCTGACCAAAATGGTAACGATGCAAAACCTATTCCACGATGGGGGCTTCTCGATGACGGGTATTTCGGAGGAAGTGATGCAGCTGATAACTAAAGAAGCAGAGTAGAATAGCTTCGCACTAGCTTACAAGCAGGAAGGCGGCTGGTTCTGATATAATGTCAGAACCAGCCGCCTTCTTCGTTGAATGAAGCCTGATCAGTTAGAATTTGATTTCCTGCGTCAGGTACGTCGCCTGTTTGTCACCTTTGATCTGTACCGTCGCCGTTAGCGGTTTCGCTTTCCAGTTAACGGTGATCAAGCCATAGTTTAGCTCGCTTACTATTGGGCCAACGCGGTAGCTGTTTGGTTCTTCGTGGGGTGCCGAAACGTGCGTTAAACCACTACTGGTAATGTCGAAAAGGTCGTAGTTTAGGCCCGGTAGTTTGATCTTCGATACTTCGGCCATGTGGCGATCTCCGCTGATGAGCATTGCTCCTTTCGGTTTCGTCTTGCTCAGCAAATCCAGAAACCGTTGGCGCGACGTGGGGAAGTTACCCCATTTCTCGTAAACATGTTCGTTGGGCAAAAACTGGATGCCGCAGCCGATAATGTGCACATCGGCATCAGAGTTGGTCAGTTGTTGTTCCAACCATTGCCACTGAGTTTCGCCCAGTATGTCGCCGGATGGGTCCGGTACGTTCTTTTTACCTTCTTTCTTCAGCGGATCACGGAAGTAGCGGCCATCGAGCAGAATCACTTTAACCCGTTTACCCTGTGGTCCATACACGTTGGCCGAGTAAGCGCCTTCCTGACTGCGCAATGGGCTATTCGTCGGAACATCCAGAAAATCGAGCATCAATTGCTGACTTTCTTTCCGGCGAGGATATTCTTTACCCCCGTCGTTGACGCCATAATCGTGGTCGTCCCAAACACCAATGACAGATGCCGATTGCCGTAATTGCTGGTAGAATGGGTCCGATTTTTGATTGGTATACTTAGCTTTCAGCGTGTCCATATTCTCCGAATCACCGTAAATGTTGTCACCCAGCCATACCCAGACATCGGGTTTCTGCGCGGCAATATCATCCCATAGGGGTCTTGGCCGTTTCTGGTCGCTGCACGATCCGAAAGCGATTGTGGTGATCGGTTTTTGTTCCTGCGAAGAGGCCGTATCTGGTTTGGATGAACGACATCCGGCTAATGCAACGCATCCAATAAGTCCCAGCGTGATAAATTTTCTCATTCGATCGATTGGGTTATCTACAGCGTAAAAATAAAGAAGCCATTCTGATACGGCATCAGCTTCAAGATTTGTTAACACTGGGCCACGATCGGATCATACGAATCTACTCGTCCCAGCTTCGTATGATCCGACTGCCACTTTCAGTGGCCTCAGCGCGAATAAAACTGTCCACTTCCTGCTGAAGCTCCTCGACGTGCGAAATAATACCGACTACCCGATTTTCGGAACGTAGGGCTTTCAGGGTTTTAAAGACGGTTTGAAGCGCGTCTTTATCCAGCGTTCCAAATCCCTCATCCAGAAAGAACAAATTCTGTTTAGCCTTCGTCAGATGCTGAATGTTGTCCGACAGCGCCAGGGCGAGCGATAACGCAGCCTGGAACGTCTGCCCACCCGAGAGTGTCTTAACGCTTCGAACCTCGCCCCCGTTGAGGTAATCGCGCACCTGAAAGCTGTTCTTATCATCCAATTCCAGCTTCAACTGGTTGTTGGTCAGCTTGAAGAAACGCTCATTGGCCGATTCGCAGAGATTGCGGAGGTAAACCGACGAAACGTAATTGACAAAACCCTGCGCCCGGAACAGTTCGTCCATCTTCTTCAAATCCTGCCGTCGAAGATCCAGTTCGTCATAGCGTTTCTGGTGTTCCTGTTTCTGCTGCCATTGTGCTTCCAGCGTAGTTAATACCGTAGTAGCCCGACCGTGGTCTTTGTTGAGCTCGTCTTTCTGGGCATGCAACGTGGTCAGCTGTCGTTGAATGGCCGCTAATGCCGCCGGGTCGAAGGGATGTTCTGCCAGTTCCGTTTCCAGCGTTTCGACCTGTTGCTGTAGACCACTGCGTTTTTCGTTGTACTCCTTGATTCGCTGTTTTTCCTGACGCACATCCAAGGCCGATCCTAGGATACGGGTCACCTGTTCGCGAATCAGCCCCTGCTTCGTAAGGTTATTGTCAATCGTATTGTCTAACGTCTGGATGTCCTTGGCAATGTCGGCCAGTTGATTGGCTAGTTCCTGAAGTTGGGCCTCCGTGGCCGCCACTTCTTTCTCGGCGTTTCCCTTCTGCTTATCGGCATCGTCAAAATTGAGCTTTGTCTGGTCATACGACCGGGTCAGTGATTTGCGCAGACCGTCAATCTGATTCAAGTCCCAGGCGTTCACTTCGTCAAGCCGGAAATGTTCCAGTGATTCGATGTCACGCTTCAGCTGACCATTTAATCCCGCGATGGCGTTATCGGCTTCCGCCACTTTTTTCGCTACTGTGTTATAGGTCGCTTCGGTTTCTTCGATGAGTTTTTCCAGTTCCCGAACGGCTTTCTGCGCAGCCTGAAGCTTTTGTTGTCCATCGCTTTCCTGTTTGATAGCCTGTACGATTTGCCCCTCCTGCTCTTTGGAGAACTCCGGCCAGACAAACGTATCCTCATGTTCAGTAAGTTGCTGAACTACCCCGGCTCGTTCCTGCATCAGCCGCTTCCCGTTAGTTAGTTCACCGCGTAGCTGCGTTGTGAGTTCCTTAATGGTCAGTTGAAGGGTAGTTGTCTCTTCAATGCGTTGCTTGACTTTTTGCAAAGCCGCCCGGCTTCGTTCCAGATCGTCCGCTTCGGCATTGCCTCTGTGTCGGGCTGGATGATGGTCTGAGCCGCAAAGGGGACAGGGCTTACCTTCAGTCAGGGTGTCAGCATACTTTCGTAGTTCATCCTGGACCAACATCTGCCGGTGTTTTGTGTCCCGCTCTTCGCGAATAACTTTCAGCTGCGAAAGGGCCTCGTCAATCTGGTCAGGTAGCACCTTCAGTGCCAACTGAGTCCATTCGGATTTAAATCCGACTAAGGCTTCGTCTTTACGCTGCTTGAGTTGCTCAAGGGTCAAATCATAGTTGTCCAGCGCCGTTTGTAGGTCGTCAGCCTGTTTCTTTAGCGGTTTATAGGCCGTAAACCAGTTTTGCACCTTATACAATCGTTCGAGATTTGAGGTTTGCCCGAGGGCCGTGTCGAGAACAAGTTGTTGCTGCGTACGATCTGTCTTGTAACGGTCGAGTTGACTGGTTTGCTGATTGAGCTGTGTTGTCAACGAATCTCGGTTACGTAGTTGGAGGCTGATCGATTGCTGCACCGTTCTTATCGTCTGAACCGTATCTAACTCATCGATCTTTTGCTGTAGTTCGTTGCGTGTCTCGTATGCCTGTTTGGCTGCCTCATAGACACCCTGCAAACTAGCCAGCCGCTTCGTTATTGCACCAAGCTGCTGGTTGGCGGTACGTTCGGCCTCGGTCAGTGTTGATTGCTTACGGATGAGTTTTTCCAGACTAGCAAGATCGGCCTGGAAAAGCAGTAGGCAACTTTCGTAAATCGCTATATCACTCTCCAGCTGGCGGTATGCAGGTGCCTGCGTAAGCAACTGGCCAAGTTCCTGCTGAATGGTCATTAAAGTCTTGCTTCGGCTCTGGCTGTCGAGTAACCGCTTTTCGTCGGGGAGCAGCGCTTTAATTTCATCGTCTTTGCGCGTCAATAACGCTGAAATGTCCTTAATACTGACCCTGGCGAGATCGATCGCTTCCGGATTCACTGTTTCCAGTGGGGCCAGCAGACCACGTAACTCCGAAAGCTGTTCATCATTGGCTTTGCTCAAGCGCCCAACCCGACCGGCCAGATCGTACTGATCCAGCTTGAATAATCGGTTCATCATTTCTGTCCGCTCACGGGGACTGAGTTCCAGAAACTCCCGAAACTGGTTTTGGGGAATGATGATTGTTCGCTTGAAGTTGTCGTAATCCAGGCCTAAAATTTCCTTCGACAGCAGCGAAATCTCTTCTTTCTCGTTACCAATCGGTTTCCAGTCGCCTTCCTGATACATGAACATCCGGCGTTCGCCGGGGCCTATCTCATGATGCTTCTTGGGATGGCGTTTCGCTTCATAGATAAATTTATACAGGTTCTGGTCGGGCCCCGCCTGAAACTCAAAATCGATAAGCAAATGCTTTGATTTCAGATTCATCATATTGTACTGGCGGTTATCGCGGCTATTCAGGCGCTCTGTTTCGCCGTATAGGGCAAAGCTGATGGCTTCCAGTAGTGACGTTTTGCCGCTGCCTACTTTACCAAAAATGCCAAAAACGCTCGACTGAATTAATTGCCGGAAATCAATTTCCTGTTTGTCCTGGTATGAATAGAGCCCTTGAATCGATAGTTTAATAGGTATCATTCCGATTCGGTTGCTAAAATCTCTTTGAACAACTGCTGAAGCCGGTCGTTCGGCTCCTGTCCTTTGTTCTTGCTCTTAAAATAGTCGGCAAATAACGATTCCATACTTTGGGTCAGGTCGATGGCCTGAGTGGTTTCCTGTTCGGGCAATTCAATATCCCGAACGTCGGGAATAATGGTCACTAGCGATCCATGTGCCTGCTGAAGCTCACGCCGTTCTTCACTGGTCAGATACGTTGGCGTTTGTAACGTAATTTCGGCGTAGCAGTCAGGGTTCTCTTTAAGCCAGTCGACCGCTTCATCCACCCGTTTGAATCGGGGGCGTAACAGGCGTTTCCCTGTTTTCAACGGGATTGGTGTAATCGTTACGGCTTGTCCCGGTTCGGCATCGACCAAAACCACGTATTTCTGCTGGTCCGCTTCCGCAAAACTGTAGGCCAGGGGGCTACTGCTATAAACAACAGGACTAGGGCCACCGGCAATTTCCTGGTATCGATGCAAGTGGCCGAGAGCCGTGTACTGAACTTGCGGAGGAATCATATCCGTGTAAACGACTGAGGCACCCCCAACCTGTAGAATACTCCGCTCATCGTCCGACTCTTCCGGTTGCTCGCCACCCCGTTTCATCACGAACAAATGGGCGATCAGAAGATTAATGCCTTTAGCGTCCATATAGGTGTCAGCCAATGTTGCCCAGTGGTGCTGGAGCTGTTGGCGAAGTTCATCACCAAAACTTGTCTGACCGAAATAGGACCGCATCCGCGCTTCATTAGCGTAGGGCGTAAGAATCAAGCGCACGGGCGCACCCTGCCCTGGTAACTTCAGTTCAATGAATCCCGGCGCAGAGCGAAGTAGCTTGGCTTCACAGCTTAGTGCGTAGGCGCGAACCTCCGTTTTAGGAAAACCCGCAAAGATAATGCCGCACTCGCGGCCAAAGTGATCCTGCGCTTCTATCCGATCCGGATTGTCGTGGTTACCCGCAATAACTACCACGGGTCGGTTACCACCCGCCGTTAATTGCTTCAGTGTACTATATAATAAGTCTTCTGCTCTAGGGTCGGGATTAAACGTATCAAACAGGTCGCCCGCTACAACGATTAGGTCAACTTGTTCGCGGTCGGCAATCGCAATGATTTCTTCTAATACGGTTTGCTGTTCCTGAAACCGCTGGAAATCCAGCAATCGCTTTCCCAAATGCCAATCTGCTGTGTGTAGTATTTTCATCGATTTGTTGTTACACGGGTCTATTCATCATAAATAGAAGGATGCAATATAATTCATCACGCCTTTAAAACGGGCAAAATGACCCTGGTTTGCGGTTTATTGGGTAATAAAGCGGGTTATAACTGGCTTTCGCTGGTGTTGTTTCAAAATATTTGAAAAATTATTTTGTTACGTAAGTAGTTGAGGGTTGGCGAGTTACCGACTCGTAGTCAATA